>JAOZTL010000001.1 GCA_029942205.1 Bacteroidales bacterium
CTCTTGGTGATGATTTGTGCCGAGATGAACGGCTCTTCGATAAAATCGAGGTATTTGGGATCGGGTAATCCCGACGGATTGTAAACGGTTAGAGTTTCGTCTTTTTTGGTATGCACGTGGTACGACACGTTGGGCACGGTGGTGATCACGTTCATGTCAAATTCACGGTCGAGGCGTTCTTGGATAATCTCCATGTGCAATAGCCCCAAGAAGCCACAACGGAATCCGAAGCCTAATGCCGCCGATGCTTCAGGCTCGTAAGTAAGCGAAGCATCGTTGAGTTGGAGTTTTTCCATGGCATAACGCAGCTCTTCATAGTCATCACTATCGATAGGATACACGCCAGCAAACACCATCGGCTTCACGTCTTCAAAACCATCAATAGCAATATCGCATGGGTTATCGACATGCGTAATGGTATCGCCCACTTTGACCTCTTTGGATGCTTTGATGCCCGAAATGATGTACCCCACGTCGCCAGCCGATAGATCTTTCGTTGGTTCTTGTTTGAGTTTTAGTATGCCCACCTCATCGGCGAAGTATTCTTTTTCGGTATTTACAAATTTGACTTTATCGCCCTTCTTGACCGTTCCGTTGAGGACTTTGATGTAAGCAATAATGCCACGGAAAGAGTTGAACACCGAGTCGAAGATAAGTGCTTGCAGCGGAGCTTGTGGATCGCCCTTTGGAGCAGGCACTTTCTCAATAATCCGATGCAATATTTCTTTTACGCCCATTCCTGTTTTCCCACTCGCCTCGATGATTTCTTCGGGCTTGCAGCCAAGCATTTCTACTATTTGATCCGAAACCTCTTCGGGCATAGCCGTGGGCATGTCCATTTTGTTCATGATAGGGATAATCTCCAAATCGTTTTCGATAGCCAAATACAGGTTAGAGATCGTTTGAGCTTGAATGCCTTGCGTGCCATCCACCACCAATAATGCGCCTTCGCAGGCAGCAATGGAGCGGGACACTTCGTAAGAGAAATCGACATGTCCAGGCGTGTCGATCAAGTTGAGAATGTATTCTTCGCCATCCTGTTCGTATTTCATTTGTATGGCATGACTTTTTATGGTGATTCCTCGCTCACGCTCCAAGTCCATGTCGTCGAGTACCTGCTCTTGCAGATCGCGCGCCGATACCGTGCCCGTGTATTCTAACAAGCGGTCGGCTAAGGTGCTTTTCCCGTGATCGATGTGTGCTATTATGCAGAAGTTTCTGGTATTTTTCATAGTATGCTCTGTTGTAAGGTCTTCGACCTATTTTTGTTCCTAATGAAGCGCATTGATTCAATATCGCGTACAAAGATACCACTTTTTGATGGATTATTTATTATTGGAGATTTTATTTGTTTGGAATCCGACGTATCAAGATTCTACAGCAATCCGACGTATCAAGATTCTACAGCAATCCGACGCATCAAGACTCTACAACAATCCGACGCATCAAGATCCTACGGATGCTTGATGGTCTAGCAACACAGTAAGATATTGAAGCATCCGTAGGATCTTCAAGCATCTGGACTTTAAGGAAAGACCGACGCATCATGGGCAACCATGAACGAGTTCGAAGCCACATCTTTTTTTTGCAATATTATATTTATCAAATATTAATTCTTTTTTTTATAATTTCGGGATTCCTTGAAGTATGTAATACGGCATAAACATCCACAACTCTTCGGTCTTGATCTATCCTAAAATATAGTGCATAAGGGTATTTCAATAATAATGCTCTTCGGAAATATAAAAAAACTTTAATAAACATAAATGGATTGTTTCGTAAAAGCGTTACTACTCGATCAAACTCAAGTAGGAAATCGAGACCTAATCCTTTTTTTTGCTCTTCGTACCAAATCCACCGTATCTTCCAAATCCAATTCGGCTTCGGGCTTAACGATTAACTTATACATCATATTTTTTTTCTAATCGCTGTTTTACATTTTCCCATGAGTCGCCTGCTTGTGGATCATTTTTGTAGGCATTGTATCGTTGTTGTAGGATATTTTTGTGTTCTTCGGAGATGGGCTGACTCTCTCTGTCGTAAAACAATTGTTTGGTGGAGTTAATCTTTTCTTGTAGAATCGAGCTCTCCATTTCGTTGCTTCGTAGATTGACTTTGTGTGCGAATAAGTCTTCTAACTCATTCTGTAATTGCTGCATTGTTTCATCATTATCTAAGGACTTTGTCCATTCTACCAACAAATCAATATCACTCGTTGCATGAAACTGATCGGTGCATACCGTCCCAAAGAAGAATAATTTCTTAACGGGAAAGCTTTCACATATTTCTTGTGATTTTTCAATATATGAAAATATATTTTCTAAAAGAATATCCATGCTATCGTTTATTAAAAAAACAAAGATACCACTTTTTGATGGATTATTTATTATTGGAGATTTTATTTGTTTGGAATCCGACGTATCAAGATTCTACAGCAATCCGACGCATCAAGATCCTGCGGATGCTTGATGGTCTAAGGGGTAGCTGATGTCTAATGTAATAAATAGTCTTTGTATAGGGCGTTTCGTTTGTTTTTCCAAACGAGTTTGCCTATTGTCGAAAATTTTTCTCTCTTTTTTTTCAGTTCCATGCCGTTTTCTAGTCGGTTGGCTTGTGCTTGCTTGCGTTCTGATTTACGGACATTAACGACGCCTACGCTGTCGCTAAACCTTTTGATGCATTGTTTCAATTCGTCCAAATCGCGTTGTTGAATGTTTCGAGCCTGCAACTCGCTCGAATAAATGGTAGCTGCATGATGTATTATACTGCTTTTCGGAACTAAATCTACTTCTTTGGTCTGAAGGTAGTTTCTTGTGCCAAAAAAATGGTAAGTCGCCGTATGGCTAGGATACAGACTTGCTACTCGCTGCATGATATATTTCATTTTACTCAATAGTTGCTTTTTGGCTTTGGCTTTTTCGGTATATGCTTTTTTCACCATAGCGAGGTATCGTTCATCATCCAATATTTCTTGATAATCGTTAATCAAAACGTGAAACTGAGCAATCGTCTCGTTTGTTATACTGTATGCCTTCAGTTCGGCGATGTCTCTTGCCAATATTTGTTCCATAAAACGGCATTCGGATAGTAATTCTGCTTGTGCTATTTGTAATCTTGCTTTTTTTTTCATTCTTGTTTTTTTTAAGGTCTCTCCTTTTGTGATGTTGCTTATGCAATTGTTTTTAATTTATCAATAAAATATATTTTTATAATAATTCAAAAACGAATAAAATAATTATACTGCAAATTAAAGTAAATAATTTATATTATCCAAATGTTTTTATGTATTTTTTTTCATTGATAACACAAATTTAGTTCTATTTATTGTATTATTTGCCAAAACAAAGCCAAATAAGTCGTTCTGTAAGCCTTTATTTTGCTAGTCATACAGCATTTCTCACTAAGGATCAACGGTTTTATTTATTGGCACAATAAATAAATAAAAAAGAACATGTATTACACCAATAAAAACAAAAGAATAGTCCATTAGATCTCTAAAAAAGCATCTCGAAACATAAAAAAGAGACTTTGGGACATAAAAAAAAAGGCTTAGATCGACCAAAATAAAACTTAGATCAACTAAAAAAGGACTTAGTATCTGGTGAAAATGAACTTAGATCAACTAAAAATGAACTTAGATCAACTAAAAAAGGGCTTAGTATCTGGTAAAAACGAACTTAGATCGACTAAAAAAGAGCTTAGTATCGGGTGAAAACGAACTTAGATCAACTAAAAAAGAGCTTAGTGTCTGGTAGAAATGACCTCAAACCAAGGAAAGCGTAACTATATTCAAGCCAAAACAAATAAATATAGATTCAAAAGAAAATGAGTAGGCAATCAAAAGTGTATCACATACAAAAATAAATCAGGAATAGCTTAAAGTACACAGGAAGGATTGGAGGGATGATATTGAGGGTGAAGGATTGCTCCTACAAATGTCGCTAAGACCTTCGAGCATCTGTAAGATCTCGAAGCGTCTGGATTTGAGATGAAGTACAGACGCTCGAAGGTCTTGCAGACGCTTCGAGGTCTTAGCTCTTAGTTCAATAGTTGTGCTTTTTGCATCAACATAATCAATTCGGCTCGGTATCCGTCATCGTCCACACCTTTGGCTAGTTTGGCAAGGGTAATGGCTGCTTCGTAGGATGCCGCAGCTTTGTATTTGGAGTTGCGCAGCAATAGTCCGAACATACTCACCGATCCTGCAAGCTTTAGGTTCATGCTTGGTGTTTGGGTGTAAATTGCCGATTCAACAATTTTTTGACTGATGAGTTTGCTCACATCGCTGTCTGGCTTTTTGTATCGCAGCTTGAATGTCATAAAGTTAGGGCTTTTTACTACTTTTGTTTTCTGATATTCTAGCTCGTCGATATTCGGAATTTCCTCGGTCGATCCTGCTGGTATGATTTCATAAATGGCAGTAACGGTGTGTCCAGAGCCAATGTCGCCAGCGTCTTTGGTGTCGTCGTTGAAATCTTCGGCAGCCAACATGCGGTTTTCGTAACCAATCAATCGGTATGCTTTTACTTTGTTGGGATTAAACTCTATTTGTATCTTCACATCTTTGGCTATGGTGTATAATGTTCCCCAAATCTCTTTGCCCAATATTTTTTTTGCTTCCATGATGTTGTCGATGTATGCATAGTTTCCGTTTCCAGCATTGGATAGTTTCTCCATCTTGCTGTCTTTGTAGTTTCCCATCCCAAAACCGAGTACGGTAAGGAATATTCCACTCTTGCGTTTTTCTTCGATCATGCGTACCAGTCCGTCATCGCTACTCTGCCCAATATTGAAATCGCCATCTGTAGCCAATATCACACGGTTATTGCCGCCTTGAATGAAATTATCTTTCGCAATTTTGTATGCCAGTTCAATGCCTTGTCCGCCAGCGGTAGATCCACCTGCTTCGAGTTTGGCAAATGCGTCTACGATTTTCGATTTATTGTCGCAGGTAGTAGAGTTTAACACCACGCCAGCCGCACCAGCATACACCACCATCGCTACACGGTCGCTACCACGCAGGTTGTCGAGCAATATCTGAAATGATTTTTTTAATAATGGCAGCTTATTCTCATCGCTCATCGATCCCGATACGTCGATCAGAAAAACTAAATTGGAGGCAGGTAAGTTTTGTACGTTTACTTCACGCCCCTGCAAACCTATTGATAGCAGTTTGTGCTTGGTATTCCAAAAGCAATCGGTCATTTCCATGTTTATCGAAAATGGTACATCGCCTTTGGGCTGTGGGTAGTCGTAATCGAAATAATTAACAAATTCCTCGATACGTACCGCACCAGCTGGTGGTAATTGGCTGTTATTCAAATACCGACGTGCATTGGCGTAGGATGCCCGATCGACATCTACCGAGAAGGTGGACAGTGGATTGCTTAGTGGTGATACGAATGGGTTTTCATAAATCCGATCGTAACTTTCGGTATTATGCACTGTATCTCTTCTTCCGTCATTTTTCTTTTTTACGGGGGCGACAGCTTGCCTACCAGAAAAGCTTTCTTGTGCCATCTCTTCAGATATTTCGCCTTCGTCATACTCTAACGCTGCATCTGCTACAACAGATTCTTCGCCTACATATAGTTTTTCGGTTTGATAGGATTGCCCGCCACATTGTGTTAATAAAAAGGCAGTAATAAATAAGGCTACCACCAAACTTGCTTGTTTTCTAATCTTCGTTGTTTTCATGTGTCTATAATTTTAATTCGTTTTTTTATTAATAAGATGCATAAAGGTATTTGTTTCCAAAGGTCTTGACCTTTTTGATGTTGCTTCCGCAAGATTTTCTATTTGTTTTTTATTGATAAGATGCATAAAAGTATTCGTTTCCATAAAATAAAAACAAAATAATTTGAAGATCTTGACCTTTTTGATGTTGCTTAGAAACGCAAATCAAATAAGAGATGAGCAACATCAAAAGGTCAAAGACCTAGTTTAGTTCTTTCATTATTAATCGTACCATTAGGTTGTTGAGCATTTCCACTTGATAGCTCCCCACGGTAGGCTCTAGGTGCGATTCCCCTACTCCGCTGTCGTCGGTCAAGAAGATGTACGTTCCGTTGGTAGCCATCGCCACGAAGCGCATCAAGAATTCGGTTTCTTTATTGATACCACTCGCCACGATAGGCATTATCTTGATACCTTTCATAGCAGCCATCTTGCTAGCTTTCTGCATACGTTGTTTGGAAGCATCATTGTTGTGTGGTGGTGCATCCAAAATCAGAAATAATATTTTGGCAGTATTGCCTTTGCTCCATACTTTCGACTCGATGGCATTGACCAAAGCCTCATCAACCGCCTCTGGAAAATCGCCGCCACCACCAGCATACTGTTTATTTAAGTTAGCAAGCACCTTGCTGATAGTGGTTTCGAAAGCAAAATCACGGATAACGTAATCATCTTCATGATCTCGGTAAAATACCATGCCCACACGTGTCTTTAATTTGTTTGTTTTATTGTTCACTTTCTGTATGATGTCGTCCAGCTCTGTCTTCAAGAACTCCAGCTCATCGCTCATCGATCCCGTAGCATCTACCACAAACATAAGATCCAATTTGTTAGTTTTCTGCACCGCAGCCTCCATCGTAATCTCATGCATGCTTTTGGTTGTATTGATTTTAGCAATGGTTTTCGTTTTGCCATCAGCTGTTTGTAGCACTAAGCTCATCGATTTGGCATTCTTCTCGAATAAATTTGCCCACAATTCGGCTTTCCCAAAGTTATCGGTTTGAGCTTGCCATACGACAACCCCTTTTTCGTTCTTCAATTTAGCCGTTACGTCTTTCAGCATTTCGCCTTTGCTATTCTTTACCACAATTCCCACACGAATAGTCGGCTTGAAATTCCATAGCGTGGGCATTCGCAGCCAGTCTTCGGAGGCAATTAACTTTTTCCAAAAGTCCCAATGCTTGAGGTCGTTCCACTCGCCAGCCGTAAGCAAACCAGCATCGCTAGTGGTGTTTTCGGCGGCAGGTTCTTCTTCTACAAGCACAGTCTCTGTTTCGTCACTTAGCTCCATGTCTGCCTCGTCAGCAATATCATCTGCCACAATAGAAATCACTTCTTCTGCTTTTTCTTTTTTAGTCCGTTTCGCACTTTCGGTAGGTGCTTCTTCTGCCGATTCTACAGCGGCTTCCTCTACGGCTTCTTCAGTTACTTCTGCATCACTGTCATCGGTATAATCGCTTCCTCTCTCCATGCTGCTACATGCATAGAAAAACAAACTGATGATTAATAAACTTTGTGCAATCCATTTACTTGTTTTCATAATTTTAATTTTATACGTTCAGATTTTCGACTATCATTTTATGCGTTTTACTCTAAGGATGCAAAAAAGAATGCCTTTCCATAAAAATAGAAAGGCATTTTGTTAAAGCACTTCATGCTGTTTGATATTGCTTACGCAAGTATGTAAGTACCTATGAAAAATTAATTGTATATTTACTTTTCGATAAATCATTGATTGTAATAGTTTTGCACAAGTGCGTAAGCAATATCAAAAAGGCGAAGGCTTTTATTTTGTTCCTTGTAGCATAATTTCGGCACGTCTGTTTTTCAATCGATTATCTTCGGTATCGTTCGGTGCAAGCGGCTGCGTAAGCGAATAGCCTATAATACTGAGTCTGTTGGTATTAATGCCATGACGAACAAAATAGTTGCGTACCGATTTGGCTCGTTGTTCCGATAAGGCTTGATTAAACGTCTGCGTGCCTTCATTGTCGGTATGCCCCGATATTTGGACATGTACGTCTTTATTTTTTGCCAGATAAGCCAACATGTTCTTCAGTTTCTTTTGTCCTTCGGTTGTTAATTGATAAGCACCAGTGGTGAAATTAAGTGTTGCAATTATTTCTCCTTGCTCATAGTCAAGCTTCGATAGTTTAAACGGGATTCTTTCTTTCGGAATATCCAGTATCGACATAAATTCTACTTTTGCCTTTTCTGGTTTGTATCCCTTCTTGATGGCTTGCAAGGTACATGCTCTCCCAATAGGCACAGCGATAGAATAGTTTCCATCAGCTTTGGAGCTTACTCTACGAATAACGTGCCCCGAAGCATTATCAAAACAAACAACCATTGCCACCAAATCTTCATCCGTCAGTAAGTCTTTTACATTTCCTTTCACGGTCATGTACTTAGGAGCAATGCACTCGCCCACAAAAGTTACGGAAGCAGGAAAGTCAATGTTTTCAAAATAAATATTGATAGTAAGCGTGGTCAATCCTCGTTTATTGGGATTATACACCGATTTAAAATCTAGTGTGCGCCCAGGTAATATTTCTTTTCCAATCAATTTTTTTGGTAATCGAATTTGCCCATCGTTTTTTCCCAGCACTTCCACATAAACAACCTTTAAGTTTTCGTTGGATATATTTTCGACAACGGATGATTTTTTCGTTACAGCATGTTTTGGTTTGGTTTTACCAAAGTACACATAACTATTCGTTACCCGAAAAGGCTCAGGAATACCAATTCCAGCAATAATGGTTTTGAATGTTTTGGCTGGTGTTACCACCCACAGTTCGGCAGTTTTCAATCCTTTGCTACTTGGACGAAAAGCTAACTCTAAATTTTTAGATGTATTTGCAGCAATCGTGTACGGCGCATGTCCCGATACAATGTGAAAATCAATAGAATCTTTTCCATGAATTTGAATACTGGTAACATTAGACGTAAACTTGCTGTTTTTATTCGTTATTTCATTTTTGAAAACACCCGCTAAAGTGCGATTAACAAACACAGGCTTGAATGTGATGGGTTTCAAATTCAAATCGACCGACATGACCGAGAAGTTATTATTCGAAATATCTTGATAAAATCCCGTTTCATAAAACGAAACGACACCTAACTTATTTCCATTCAAAATTTCGATCATGTTCCGCTGGCTATGATCGTAGACAGCCGCTACAATTTTCAAATCGGGTCGTGTGGGCATGGTTCTAATAAAATCCAAGTTTTTTCTTTTCCATATTTTAACCGCCTTGCTCGATACGGTTATCATGTTGCGTGTATCTGGCGAGTAATCAACATAACGAATACCCTTTTGCTCGTTTTTAACGTTCTGCAATTCCTCTCCCATCCAATTCATCACGACTAATTTGTTCTTATAGCAAAGTAGAATTTGTTTTTCCAGTGTCAAACGAAAATAGCCAATTCCTCTAGCCTTCATTATTTTATAAACTTCACCTGTCGTAGGACTCATCAAAAGTAATTTTCCTTTTGTGATGAGCATCAACGTGTCGCCTTTTGCATTTATCAATAATGCACGTGCGCCACCTTTACCCAATTTTACTGTTTCTAATAGTTCGCCTGTAGCCACATCCCACGTTATCATTTTGTCATCACGTGCTACACTGATGATTTTACTGTTGTCGGGAGTAATGACGATGTCTTGTATGCGTTTTTTATGCCCTTTCAAATGAACAAACTTCAAGAAATCTGTTGGTAGCATTTGACTTACTTCTTGTCCTTTTTCGTCGTACACATAAATTATGTTTCCAGCCGATACAGCTACCAAACTACCGTCATGACTGTACATGCTTTTACTTATTGATTCTCGTTCGTCATACAAGGTTTGGTATTTGGTGTATTCTTTGGTCAATAACGTTACACGATTCCTGCTCGTCAGCAAAAGCTTCGAGTTATCGTGGCTACGATTGATTTGAGATGTTCCTCGAATGAGCGGATAAATTTTAGAAATACGAGCGTTGCTTTGTTCTGCTACTTTAACGATACAGCTATCACTCACCACACCTGGGATAATTACATGAGCACTACTTCCAGAGCCTACACCGATTAAATCATAGGTTTCGCCACCATCGCTACTGAATGAAATATCGGTAAATGACATTTTATTTGCCGATTTCCATTTGACTTCTATGTGTTCTCCAGGCGAAAACTGTTCGCCTCCATTGGGATAAACAACTTTTAGCATTGATAAATTAGCAGGCACTTTATTGCGATCACCTGCCTGCAAAAACACCTCGGCATTGGAACACGCCTCACTCACCAAGCGCAAACGAGACCAATAAAACGAATCGGTTGGAGGAGTGTATTTAATATTAACGATCAAAACAGAATCTTGCTTTAAGGTAAAAGGCGCAGTTCTGTTACTTTCAAACGAAAAAGCCTCCTTGTTATTCAAAAGCATACTATCGACTACAAAATCGCCATTTCTTGCCGTAACTTTTAGTCGCATGTCTTGCGGTGTCAGGGCTGTGTCAGGCATTCCAAAATCATTGAAACTAGAGGAGAACACTGGTCGAATACGCACACTATCGGGCACTTCAATATCAAACTGTTCTACTTGCGATTGATAATCTAAATGTACTCGTTGCGTTTTATTACACGTAGGCGACAATTCCCATTCAATATCTCCGAAACTTGTTTTTTCAACAATCTGCAATATTTCCATGTAAGCATTAATCGCTTCACGGCTATTACTGATGTAATCAAAACTTTTTCCTTTCGTTTTTTTACTTATTTCACCCAACGATTGTGGCATCGGCATGTTAATACTGACCGTAAAAATAGTAATTTTCTCTTTCAATGCAGCTTTAGTAATACTTTCGGCTTCGGCATATCCTAAACCATCGGTAATGAAAATAATAACTTTATCATGATCGCCCCGCTTGGCTACACGTACCGCTCCGAGTGCTGTATTCATGAATGCTTCGTTATACTCCGTGCCGCCTCGTGCGTCCAGATTATCTACCGCAGTAATCAAATCTGATTGGTTTTGGCTAAAGTCTTCTTGCATGTAAGCTTGATGATCGAAAGACATGACAGCTATTTCGGACAAATACAAAGGAGTTCGCATAATGAATTGCCGAGCGGCTTCTTTTGCCATTTCCATGTTTTCGCCATCCATCGATCCTGATACGTCCAGCACCAATACTACCGATACGGGACGCACTTTTGAATCCTCAAACTCAGTTATTTTCACTTGCTTAACAAGTTGGTTATCTACACTGACTTTCAACTCACTTCTATTCATTTTCAACAACTGCCCTTCGTCATCAAAAATAATATACTTTGCTTTTATTTTAGGATAATTATCATAATCAAAGCCAAAAAACTGAATATTTTGCCCCAAAGCGAATACTGGAAGGTACAAAAAAAGAATAAAGAATATTTTTTTCATTGGTCTGTAAATTATTAAATAGAATGGAAAGAATAAATTTGTAACGCAATAATGCATTTCTTTATTTTCGTTCAATAAACAAAAAAACATTTTTTAACAAATAACAGACGAAGTCTGAACTGTAAATATACAGTTAATTTTGTTCGCCTATTTAATTCTATGAAATTCTTTTTTTTTCTCTTGCTTCTGTTGGTACATCAAATAAGAAATATACAGATTTTGAAACAAAATATAAGTCATCGGTGCAATACTGACAAGAGGGTTGATGTACGTAATTGAAATCCAAACGGCAAACATGGTGTTCTTCTGCCCTAGAGCTACTTCTGCTTCTTTTCGGTATTTTCCTTTCGTCAGCAAAAGTCCTGCTTGGAAACTTACAAAACAAACAATGGCACTCATCAATGCAATGAGCAACAATTGAGTAATGCTTGCTGTTGTTTCAAACAAAATGTAATCGGATGATTTGGCTGATGCTAAGAAGATGTTGGATAAAAACAGAATAAAAGTCGCATCTTTCAGTCGATTAAATAACGAATGAATTTTGGGCATAAAATACAAAATACTCTGCGCCAATACAAATGGAATAATAAAAATAGTAACCATCGATTGTACCAGCACCCAGCTATTCACGTCGTTTTCTATGCCATAAACATGCGGAATATACCACGGCAGCAGGCTTGCAATAATGGTGTTGGTAAGAAGTGTAGAAATGGCTACCCACGTTACATTCAGTTTTAAAAATCCGCTAATGGCAGGCGCAGCAATAGCAGTAGGCGCAAGTGCAATGATGGACGTTGCATAAGCCAATTGAATATCAAAGGGTTTGATGATGAAAAATGCAAGAGTGCCTATTGTTAAATTTGCAATAGCGATGTAGCCATGTGCCAAGCGAATGTGTTTATAGGAAATACGCAGGTTCAGAAATGAAAAAAATAGCATCGCAGCCAAAAGCCACTTTATCATAAAAGAAAAGACGGATGCTTGGTGAATAGCTGTTCCTACAATAATTGCGGCGATTATTAAAATAGATCTCATACTTCTACTTTATCAAGTTAATATTAGTTGATTATTAGTGCATTATCTCCTTTTTACTTCAAGCTCAGATACCTTTTCTCACTTGAATATTTCGCTAAAAGTACGCTTTTTTCTTATTTCTTTTCTAAGATAATCTATAAAGTTATTAACAATTATGTTGTCTCCTTATATCATGGAAGGACTAATTACAACAAATCGAAATATTATTTTTGTAAAATTTAAGTCTCTAAGTTTGGTATTTTATTTTTGTTTCCTAACTTTACGGAACGAAATTTCTAAGGTCTTCGATCTTTTTTGATGTCGCTTACGCACTTATACAAAATATTACCAATAACTAATCACTCCACACAAAGGAGTCATTGAATTTCAATTACTTATAAAATTTAAACTCATGAATAAGTATTCGATTTTAACACTTATTATTTTATTTAGTCAAATAGGTTTAATCGCACAACAAGTACAAACGAAAGAAGTGTACACGTATGCCAACTCCACACTTATCGAAGATATAATGACAGCCAAGGATATTGAGTTCGAAGCTTTGCAGTATAATCAATATAAAATAAAGCTAGGAAGGTACAACGTTTCGGTAAGTGTAGATGAAGGTGATTTGCTTTTAAGAGCCTATTTTTCGGGTGAGCCTACCTTGAACCGAATCAATGATTTCAATACTCAATACCGATGGGCTCGTGTGTATTTAGACAAAGATGGCGACTTGACCATCGCTTCAGAATTGAGCTTCACTGGCGGAATAACAAAAGATGGCATCCATACGTTTATCAATACTTTTAAGGCTTTATTAGAAACATTATCCGAATTTATGGATTAGGTCTTCGACCTTTTTGATGTTACTTACGTAATTGTACTAAATTATAGAAGTCAAAAGTAGAAAGAATTCTTGTTAATAGTCTTTTTTTTAGACTAAAACTCAAAAAGATCTTTGACCTTTTTGATGTTGCTTACGCAATTGTACTAAATATAGAAGTCAAAAGTAGAAAAAATGTATCCATCTAAAATCGAAGCTCTTAAATTTTAACTCATTATGTCTACAGAACAATTAGGCTCGTACATTGTTGCTTTTAGCGACTTGATGTGGGGTACACCTTTACTGGTATTATTACTAGGCGGAGGCTTATTTTTTCTTTTTTATTCACGTTTAGCCCCCTTGTTGTATTTGAAGCATGCCGTGGAAATACTGATGGGACGCTACGACGATCCGAATGAAATAGGACAAATCAATCACTACCAAGCTCTATCGACCGCCATTGCTGGCACGGTAGGCATGGGTAATGTAAGCGGCGTGGCTATCGCCATCAGTACAGGTGGTCCTGGTGCAATGTTTTGGATGTGGGTGAGTGCCATGATTGGAGTATCTACCAAATTTTTTACCTGCACGCTAGCCGTTATGTATCGAGGGAAAGACTCGGCGGGCGAAGTGCAAGGCGGTCCGATGTACGTGATTCGTGAAGGCTTAGGTCGTCGTTGGCAACCGCTAGCTGTTTTCTTTTCTATCGTGGCCATGATTGGGGTAGCACCAATGTTTCAAGCCAACCAATTGAGCCAAATTCTACAAGACGTAATTCTAACCAAGAACGGCATTACTCCCTCT
The DNA here is from genome assembly GCA_029942205.1 of Bacteroidales bacterium. Taxonomy (GTDB): domain Bacteria; phylum Bacteroidota; class Bacteroidia; order Bacteroidales; family JAOZTL01; genus JAOZTL01. The sequence goes on from JAOZTL010000001.1 coordinate 13,797, forward strand.
TTTGAGTCAAGTTTGATTGTCGGAATTATCATTGCTGTTTTAGTAGGGTTGGTTATTTTTGGAGGCATACAGCGTATAGGCGCAGTTACGGGTAAGTTAGTTCCATTTATGGTGGTTGTTTATATCATTTCTGTTCTTTATATTCTGTTCAGTAATGTAACCGAAATCATTCCAGCATTTCAGTTAATTATTCACGATGCATTTACTGGTGATGCATTATTGGGCGGCTCACTTGGGTCGTTGATAATCGTAGGAGTACGGCGTGCGGCTTTCTCCAACGAGGCAGGAATAGGCACTGCACCCATGGCTCACGGTGCAGCCAAAACAAACGAGCCAATTCGTGAAGGGCTAGTAGCTATGCTGGGTCCTATTATCGATACCATCATCATTTGTACGATGACGGCTCTGGCAATCATCATTACAGGAGTTTGGGTGGAGTCTGATGCAAGTGGAATTACGCTTACCACCATGGCTTTTGAGCAAAGTATGCAGGGTTTCGGCTCTATTCTTCTCACTATCAGCGTATCGGTATTTGCACTTACCACGCTATTTGCTTATCCTTACTATGGAACAAAGAGTTTTGCTTTCTTGTTTGGTGTTAAGTACCAAAATATCTATAAGATACTTTACATTTTAGCGATTCCTCTCGGGACGGTTACTTCTCTAGGAGTTGTCATTAGTATTTTTGATAGTGCTTATGCTTTAATGGCTTTCCCTACCATGATTTCGGCTCTCCTTCTTGCCCCAAAAGTAAGAAAAGCAGCTAAAGTCTATTTCAAAAAACTAAAGTCTTCGACCTTATCAGAGCAGCTTGTTCATAAAAAGTCATCCTCTGACGAGTAATTGATCCATTAATAATCCAGTATTTTATTGAAATAATTATAGACTTACCTAATTGTATAAAATCTTAATTCTATTTTAAAACAATCAATTATTTTGTTTCTTACAAATTATTAGTTACCTTTATAGCATTATTTTGTTTTTTTTGCAATCAAATTACTGCAATCAAGTACTTAAAAAAAAGCAAGTAAATGAACCAACAAGCAACATATAAAGAATTAAAAGATGAATTAGAATTAATAAAAAAAACTAACGATTCTAAATTTTTAATTAATCTAGCAGGCGTTATTTTTATAGAGATAAATGCCAAAGGAATAGTAACATTGGTAAATAAAAAAGCCTGTGAAGTATTCGGATATACCGAAAACGAGATGTTGGGTAAAAACTGGTTTGAAGCATTTATCCCCGAACGAATACAAAAAGAGATACTCCCGATTGCCGATAAAATACTCCGAGGCGAAATAGAATCGGCAGAGTATTATGAAAATCCGATACTCACCAAAAGCGGCGAAGAAAGACTTATTTACTGGCACAATGCAGCGATATACAACTCGGAGGGAGATATAATTGGGCATTTGAGCTCTGGCGAAGACATAACCGAACGTAGAAAAGCAGAAAAAAGCTTACAAGAAAGCAAAGACCGCCTATCCATAGCCTTACTTGCAGGAAACAGTGGTATTTGGGATTGGGATATTCAGAAAGGAGAGGTTTTTTTTGATGAAAATTATTTTCTTATTGCAGGCTACGAACCAAATGCTTTCCCACATACGTATGAAGAATGGAAAAAACGAGTACATCCCGACGATCGTGAAATTTCAGAAAAGAACGTAAACGATTACATCAGTGGAGTAGCCGATGAATATGCTTCAGAGTTTCGTTTTAAAACAAAAGATGGAGATTGGATGTGGATGATTGGTCAAGGAAAAATAACACAGTACGATAATACGGGTAATCCGATTCGTTTTATAGGCACACACACCAATATTGATAATAAAAAGAAATCAGAACAGTCCTTGATCGAGCGAGAAACACAACTAAGAGAAAGCAATCAGACCAAAGACAAATTATTTTCGATTATAGCCCACGATTTGCGTAGCCCATTTAGTGGCATCATAGGCTTTGCAGGGCTATTGCTTGAAAATAATGCAACGTATAATACAGAAAAACGAAAAAAACTCATCGACACAATTCTGTTTAGTTCTCGAAAAACATACAGCCTCTTACAAAACTTACTGGAATGGTCGATGGCACAAACGAATAAAATCAACTATAAGCCTGAGACACATGATTTGCAACAAATATTTGAAGATACGATCGATCAACATCAAAGTAGAGCAAGTGCTAAGGAGATTCAATTGCATCACGTGCTAAAAGAGAAATTTGAAGTACACGCCGATTTGCATATACTACACACCATACTTCGCAACTTGCTGTCTAACGCCATAAAGTACACCCACTCTGGCGGGCAGATTACCTTAAATGGACAAAAGGACAAAGACGACTCCGTTATTATTTCGGTACAAGACTCTGGCATAGGCATCAGTGAAGCGCAACAACCACATATTTTTAAATTAGCCGACAAACAAACGACCGCCGGTACTGAAAATGAAAAAGGTAGTGGGCTTGGCTTGGTTTTAAGCAAGGAATTTGTTGAAAAACACTACGGAAATATTTGGGTGGAGAGTCAAGTGGGCGTTGGCTCTACATTTTATTTCTCTATCCGAAGCAAAAATGCAGACTAAAGTCTTCGTGCTTATTTTTAGTTTAACAATCATTATTCTCCTTATTTTTCAGTATCTTTGAAACAATTAAAGGCTTTAACTTACTTTATTTGAATTTAAAATCAGACATCCCAATTAATGGTTTATCTCAATTAACGAGTAACGGCCTTATCGTTTTCCCAAAAAAAGATACTATGCAAGAGTCTATATTCAAAGAACTACTGATAGAAGCGGTCAAGCGCAAACTAAAGAACAGAAAAACCAAAATACCTTCGGAAGAATTTGAGACCGAAGTGCGTCAAACAAAGGTGGAGTTGATTCATATTGTACATGATATGTTTTTCATTGCATTAGGAATACTTGCCGCAGGCTTTGGTCTGAAAGGTTTTTTGCTCCCCAATATGTTTATTGATGGAGGCGTAACGGGTATATCTCTTATTGTGAATAAATTAAGCGATTTACCGCTTTCTATACTTTTGTTTATTATCAATTTACCGTTTATCATCATGGGGTATTCGAGTATCAGCCGCCAATTTGCTTTTCGTAGCATTATAGCCATTATGTTGCTGGCTGTTACTGTTCATTTTGTCGAATTTCCGATTATTACAGACGATAAATTGCTGATTGCTGTTTTCGGTGGATTCTTTTTGGGTCTCGGCATCGGATTGAGCATGCGAGGCGGTGCGGTGATTGACGGTACAGAGGTATTGGCAATATTCATCAGTAAGCGTACACCGTTCTCTATTGGTGATGTTATTCTACTGTTTAATGTTTTTATCTTTGGTGCAGCTGCCTATGTGTTTACTATCGAAGTAGCATTATATGCCATGCTTACTTATCTGGCTGCTGCCAAGACGGTAGACTTTGTGGTGTCGGGTATCGAGGAGTATGTGGGTGTTACTATTATTTCGGATAATAATGAAGCAATACGTTTGGCTATTATCGATAAACTAGGGCGTGGTTGCACGATATATTCGGGGCGTGGAGGTAAAGATCAAGAGGAAATTGACATCATTTACACCTTAATCACTCGGTTGGAATTGCCTAAACTGCATACGGAGGTGGACAAAATCGATGAATCGGCATTTTTGGTCATGCACAGCATCAAAGACGTAAAAGGAGGAATGATTAAGAAAAGAAATACACACTAGGTATTCGCCCCCACTTGATAAGCACCTATAAAAAATTAATTGTATACTGAAATGCTATCATGATTATGAATTTAAAACGTTTCTTTTCTACCTGTTTTCACTCATAAAATTATTCCATAACACAGGCTATGCAAGAATTTTATGAATAAAAACAAATAAAAAATAATTCATTTTCTAAATCACAATTATAACAGCAATTCAGTATATTATTCAATTCTTTTGATTTTCGCACCAATTGCATTTAGTCTAATGTCAATATTTTCATACCCACGATCTATTTGTTCAATATTGTGTATCATACTTTTTCCTTTGGCCGAAAGAGCAGCAATCAATAACGATACGCCTGCTCGTATATCGGGCGAGGTCATGGTAGTGCCTCGCAAAGCAAGTTTTCTGTCTAAGCCTATTACTGTGGCTCGATGCGGATCACACAAGATTATTTGTGCTCCCATGTCTATTAGTTTATCGACAAAAAACAAACGACTTTCAAACATTTTTTGATGAATCAACACACTTCCCTTTGCTTGCGTAGCAACTACAAGTAATACGCTAATCAGGTCGGGGGTTAGTCCAGGCCAAGGCGCATCGGCGATGGTCATGATCGATCCGTCTATAAATGTTTCTATTTCATAATTTTCGTGTTTGGGTATAAAAATGTCATCATTAATTCGTTCTATCTTTATACCTAAACGTTTAAATGTTGCTGGTATTATGCCTAATTTATCGAAAGCTACGTTTTTTATCGTAATTTCCGATTTGGTCATTACTGCCAAGCCTATAAAGCTTCCTATTTCAATCATATCAGGCAAAACGGTGTGCGATGTTCCGTGCAACGATTTTATGCCATCAATCTGTAATAAGTTAGAGCCAATGCCACTGATTTTTGCTCCCATGCTATTCAGCATCAAGCATAACTGTTGGATATAAGGCTCACAAGCAGCATTGTAGATGCTCGTATGCCCTTTGGCAAATACGGCTGCCATCAGAATGTTAGCTGTGCCCGTTACCGATGCTTCTTCTAGGAGCATATCCGTGCCATGTAGCTGCTTTGCGCTGGCTTGATAAAAGTGTGTTTCGTCGTCGTAATGAAAACTTGCACCTAGTTTTTGAAAGCCTTCAAAGTGAGTATCTAAACGCCGCCGACCTATTTTGTCGCCACCTGGTTGTGGAATAAATGCTTTTCCGAATCTTGCCAATAATGGTCCCACGATCATTACCGAACCCCGTAAACTTGCTCCTTGCGTTTTGAATGCATCGCTGGTAAAATAATCCATGTCGATGGAATCTGCACGAAATGAAACCGTTCCTTTTTGTTTTTTTTCCACTTTTACTCCCATGTTTGCTAATAAGTCGATTAGCTTATTGACATCAAGGATATTTGGAATATTGTGAATTAAAACCTCATCGGGAGTCAATATCGTGGCGCATATTATTTGTAATGCTTCATTTTTAGCTCCTTGTGGGTGAAGTTCGCCTTGTAGACTTAGTCCGCCTTCTATTTCAAATGCACTCATTCTTTTATTTTTTATTTCTTCGGAACACGGCGACGTTTGTTGCGATGTACGATTTCTTTTGATTCTGCAAGTTTCATGTCTTTGTTTATAACTAGTTTTCCATTAGACAATTCATTGATTGCAGAAAAAATAATATCGTCTGTTACCACATCTTTATTCCACATGATGTAGGATTTTTTCATGTGATTCATGATTACTTTTATCAAAAGATTTTTCTCATCACCTTCTGGGTATTCGATTGCTTTATCAATCAATTGCTTAATTACTTTACCAAAATAGCGATATTTGATGGGTTTTCGGTTGTAAGGAACTTGTTTTGGTCGAGTTTCAAAGTTTTCTTTGGTAGGAACAGGGTAGGGCGAATCGATGTTTAGCTCAAAGTTTGACATTACTGCCAAATGATCCCATAATTTATGTTTGAAGTCGTTAATGTCGCGCAAGTGTGGATTCATGTTTCCCATTATATTAATAATGGCTAATACAAATTCTTTTTGCTTTTCTTTGTCTTCAATTGCTTTAGCTTTGTCTACTAATTCTTGAATGTTTCTACCATATTCGGGTAAATACATTTTTTTTCTATTCGTATTGTATTCCATTGTACGTATTTAATATTAAATCAATTTTATTTTGAAAAGTCGTTTATGAATCTAAGGTAAGTTGTAATTTATCTTTTTTTTGTCTAAATTATTCTAAATATAGAATCCTATATTAAAAAAAATAGTACTACTGTATTCAGGTAAAAAAACGGAAGCTTTTTGTTTTAAATTGCAAAGTTAAACAATTACATGGATAAAACAAAGTCTTTTTTTTCTTTTGGCTATAAATTAAGGTCTTTGATCTTTTGATGTTGCTTACGTTAAAACATCAAATCTTCCGAAACTTGAGGACATTTGATCGTCTGGTTTTAGTCTAATCCATACGATCGAATGTTCCCAGCAAACTGTACCAATCGGGGGGATATTAAATTATGGGTAAAAATCGCACTTAAAAATATTTTGCTTACGCTTAAATTCATTTTATCTTTACGCATTCTTTTTTCATTAATTAACAGAAATGCAACCTTTTTTAACTTTACAAAGTAAGGTTACATAATATACTTTTGATCGAATGACAAACTACTTGGATGAATTAAACGACGTACAGCGGCAAGCGGTGGAGCAAACCACTGGCGCATCACTCGTAATTGCTGGCGCAGGATCGGGCAAAACCCGAGTATTGACTTATCGAATTGTACATCTGCTGAATCAGGGAGTTCGCCCAAGCAATATTTTGTCTCTCACGTTTACCAACAAAGCGGCACGTGAAATGAAAGAACGTATCGCCTCCATCGTTGGTGAAGAAACGGCTCGCTACATCTGGATGGGAACATTTCATTCTATTTTTGCCAAAATATTACGTATCGAAGCCGAAGCGATAGGCTATGCCTCTAACTTTACGATTTACGATGCCGATGATTCTAAGAATTTGATCAAAAATATCATTAAGGAATTTAAGCTCGACGATCAAGCCTACAAACCAAATGTGGTATTCAGTAGGATTTCGCAAGCTAAAAACAATTTGGTTACCGCTCAAGCTTATGCTGCCAATCCACGTTTAGTGCAAATTGATAAAAGCACAAAAACACCCGAAATTCATCAAATTTACAAAACCTATGCCCAACGATGCTTTCAGTCGGGCGTAATGGATTTTGATGATTTATTGCTACAAACTAATATTTTGTTTCGCAATAAGCCTGAAATATTGAAAAAATACCAAGATAAATTCAAATTCATACTCGTAGACGAGTACCAAGATACCAATTCGTCGCAGTATTTAATCATCCGAAAACTATCGGAAACAAATCAAAATATATGCGTGGTAGGCGATGATGCACAAAGTATTTATTCGTTTCGGGGTGCGAAAATTGAAAATATTCTGAACTATCAAAAAGATTATCCAAATTGCCACGTTTTCAAGCTGGAACAGAATTACCGTTCGACACAAAACATTGTAGATGCAGCCAATAGTATTATTGCAAAGAATAAACATCAGATACAAAAGCATGTTTTTTCGGAGAACAGCAAAGGCAAGCGAATAAAAGTAATTCAAGCGGTTACGGATGTTGAAGAAGGTTATAAAGTAAGTAATGACATCATCGAAAAGCATTTAGGGAATCATTATGATTTCAAGGATTTTGTGATTCTATATCGCACCAATGCTCAATCTCGAATATTTGAAGAATCCTTGCGCAAACGCAATATTCCGTACAAAATTTATGGCGGATTATCGTTTTATCAACGCAAAGAAATAAAAGACTTATTGGCTTATTTTCGGTTTATTGTCAATCAGCGTGATAGCGAGGCGCTCAAGCGAATTATTAATTACCCGAAACGAGGAATTGGCGTGGCATCGGTTGGCAAAATCGAGCAGGCTGCCCGAATGGCAGAAACAAGTATGTGGGAGGTCATTACCAATTTAGCTTCATTTAATCTAGGATTTACCGCCCGTACAATCAATCCGTTGCGTGAATTTGTGGGCTTAATATTATCGCTCATTCGTGAACAAGAACAAAACAATGCCTATGAAATGGCATCGATGATTGCCTCCAAATCGGGTATTCTCAAAGGTCTATACAGCGACACAACCCCCGAAGGCGTTAGCCGATACGAAAATGTACAGGAATTGCTCAACGGAATAAAAGAGTTTAATAGCCAAGCCGAAAGCAGAGACGAAATTGCTACGCTTTCTCTTTACATGGAAGACGTTGCCCTGCTTACCAGCGACGACAAAAACGACAAAACGGATAACAATCGAGTAGCTTTAATGACAATACACTCAGCCAAAGGGCTTGAGTTTAAAAATGTTTACATCGTAGGGGTCGAAGAAAACCTGTTTCCATCCTTGCGAAGTGTAGGCTCGCAAAGCGAAATAGAGGAAGAACGGCGACTGTTTTATGTAGCAGTAACTCGTGCCGAAGAACACTTGAGCATTTCGTTTGCCAAATCCAGATACAAATGGGGACAGCTATACGATTGTGCCCCAAGCCGATTTATTACCGAAATAGACGAACTGTATGTCGATTTGCCCGAAAATGAATCATTTGAAGAACAAAAAGAAACGCCTTCTTATAGCTTTAATAAACGTCCTGCGGCAAACAAAAAAACAAACTTATCAAGTAGGCGAGTAATCAATACCCAACGGGCACAAAAAACAAATCCGGCAGCGGCATCCAACTTTACGAGTGATGATCCGAATAAACTAGAAATAGGTATGAATATTGAACATCAGCGTTTTGGAAAAGGTTTTGTAGAGGATTTACAAGGCGAATTTCCTAACAAAAAAGCAACCATCGTTTTTGAAAAAGAAGGAACAAAATTATTGTTGCTCAAATTTGCTAAACTAAAAATACTTAAAGAACATAAATAAATAAGCTCTTCGCCTATTTGATATTGCTTATGCACTTGTGTATACTAAAATCCTCTGATTGATGTAGTTTCAGTTTGCTGTTCGTAGTTTGGAAACTACGACCCAAATTTTGTCAAATTTTAATCAATCCAATAAAAGATTTTGCTAATGAAGGAGATTGCTTATCTTTGCAGGATCAAAAAAGTCGAAAACCTTAACATCAAAAAGGTCGAAGACTTCAAATTATATATTTTTTGTACATGAATAAACACAAAGCAGGTTTTGTAAACATCATAGGCAATCCCAACGTAGGGAAATCGACCTTGATGAACGCTCTGGTAGGCGAACGCATATCGATTATCACCTCCAAATCACAAACCACACGTCATCGTATTATGGGAATTGTTAATTCCGATGATTTCCAAATCGTATACTCCGATACGCCTGGCGTACTCGATCCGCAATACAAATTGCAAGAATCGATGATGAAATTTGCCTCATCGGCGCTTACCGATGCTGATATTATTTTGTATGTTACCGACGTATACGAAACATTTGACAAAAACCAAACATTCCTGGATAGAGTCAAAAAAGTAGAAGTTCCTGTATTTTTGGTATTGAACAAAATTGATATGTCGGATCAAGAAAAGCTAGAAAAGCTTATCGACTTATGGCAAAAAGAAATTCCACATGCAACAATTTTTCCTATTTCGGCATTAGAAAAATTCAATACCGACAATTTATTGACCAAAATAGTAGAAACATTGCCAGAAAACGAAGCATATTTTCCAAAACATCAATTAACCGATAAAAGCGAACGTTTCTTTGTATCGGAAATTATTCGAGAAAAGATACTCGAAAACTATAAAAAAGAAATTCCATATTCGGTAGAAATCGAAGTGGAAGAATTTAAGGAAGAAGAAAATATCATCCGTATACGTGCCATTATTTATGTAACTCGTGATTCGCAAAAAGGCATTATTATTGGACACAAAGGCGCTGCTCTCAAACGAGTAGGCACACAGGCACGAAAAGATATGGAAGTCTTTTTTGATAAAAAAATATTTTTGGCAACACATGTAAAAGTGAACAAAGACTGGCGCAATAAACCAAAATCACTAAAAGATTTTGGATACTAGGTCTTTGACCTTACTTAATTGATAATTGATAATTTTGCTTTCGCCTTATCTACATGTAATAGTTTTGCATAAGTGCATAAGCAACTATAAATAGGTCGAAGACCTAAATAAATAAACAAAATAATGAGTAATATAGTAGCAATTGTTGGTCGCCCGAATGTAGGCAAATCAACACTTTTTAATCGCCTCATACAAGCACGAAAAGCAATCATACACGAATCGAGTGGGGTAACTCGTGATCGACATTATGGCAAAAGCGACTGGAATGGAAAAGAATTTTCCTTGGTCGATACAGGGGGGTATGTACGCAATTCGGACGATATTTTTGAAGAAGAAATTCGCAAACAAGTACTCATTGCTATCGAAGAGGCGCAAGTGATTCTGTTTGTGGTGGATGTATTGAGTGGAATCACTGATTTGGACGAGCAGGTAGCCGATCTTTTGCGTAAATCGAAGAAACAAATCCTTGTGGTGGTCAATAAAATAGACAATAACCAACGTCGCTACGAAGCTGCCGAGTTTTATGGTTTAGGCTTGGGCGAAATCAATATGCTATCGGCTATCAATGGTAGTGGTACGGGTGATTTGCTCGACAAAGTAGTGGAGCTTTTGCCTAGCGACGAAGAAACAAAAGACGATGAGGATAGCCCACCAAAGTTTGCTATCGTTGGACGACCAAATGCAGGTAAATCGTCGCTTGTAAATGCTCTCATTGGTCAAGAACGGAACATTGTTACACCAATATCAGGAACAACACGTGACTCGATATACACACGCTACAATAAATTTGGGTATGATTTTGTACTTGTAGATACGGCTGGATTGCGCAAAAAAGCAAAAGTATCGGAAGATATTGAATATTATTCCAACTTGCGTGCCATCCGAACCATTGAAGATTCCGACGTTTGCTTATTGATGATTGATGCTACTCGTGGCATCGAAAGCCAGGATTTGAATATCTTTAATCTCATTATCCGAAACAAAAAAGGTATCGTTATTTTGGTTAATAAATGGGATTTGATTGATAAAGAAAAAATATCGGCAAAGCAGTTTCAGGAAGATTTAGAAAAACGCCTTGCTCCATTTATTGATGTGCCCATTCTTTTTATATCGGCACTCACCAAGCAACGTGTATTGAAAGCACTAGAAGCAGGTATACAGGTATTTAAAAGTAAAAAACAACGCATCGCAACTTCTAAATTAAATGAATTGATGCAAGCGGCTATTGATAATTATGGTCCACCAGCAGTGAAAGGGAAATTTATACGAATAAAGTATGTAACTCAATTACCAACGTTTACACCGTCTTTTGCTTTTTTCTGTAATTTACCACAATACATCAAAGATCCATACAAACGCTATTTGGAAAATTATTTGCGTAGAGAGTTTAATTTTACTGGTGTGCCTATTCAATTGTTCTTTAGGAAAAAGTAGAAAGAAAATAAAATTACAAATACGATGAAGAAAAAAAAAGGAGTCGTAAGTATATTATTTTTATTCATATTGCTTACACATTGTCAGAAACCAGAAACGTACCCGATAGAGCCATCGGTGTCTTTTCAGAGCTTTGAGATGAAAGACACACTGGATGAGCTAGGTAACGAAACCAAGCTAGGTATTCTTACTTTTTATATGATTGATGGTGATGGTAATGTGGGGCTAAATGAATGGGATACAGTCGATATTTATCACAAAGACAGCCTGTTTCATCATAATTTGTTTATAACTTTGCTGGAGAAAACAAATGGCATATTTAGTGAAGTACCTTTGGCAGCACCGCACTATTATCGAATGCCTTTTATTGAACCCGAAGGGCAAAACAAAACCATCAAAGGAGACGTAACCATTCGGTTGGAATATGCATTGACATTATTTGATTACGACACCATCAAATATTCATTTTATATGGTGGATAGGGATTTGAACATCAGTAATACAGATACTACGCCAAGTATTGCTGGCGATTTTATCGGAAAATTAACGGAATGATTACCAATCATCAAAAAATAGCAAGCATCGTTCATCAGAATTATTTACTACTGCCAGTGCTTAAGCGGTTTGGTATCAAGCTTA
>JAOZTL010000002.1:0-14925 GCA_029942205.1 Bacteroidales bacterium
TATTGTTTCTAAGGTCTTATCTGTTTATTGTCTCCTCTGCTTTGTAGGGCGGATTTTAATTGATTGTTAGTAATTTATCTCTGTTTTTTAGACTTATTAGATAAAAGATTTTAGTCGAAAGTAGAAAGAAAAGCAGCCTATTTGGGGCTGAAAAGCATTGCTATTAACAAAAAATCTTTCTACTTTTACTCTTATCATCAATACTTCGTTAAATTATGAGATTACAAATTAAAATACATATTTTCAACGACTTATCTTATAATAAGCAATGCTTTTCAATTTTCTGTAAACAAATATATACAGAAACTTAACGAACCATTGTATTTCAGACAAAGTTAATTAGTATTCTAATTTATTGAAATGCTTTTCAACACAATTTTATAAATTAAGGTTTTTGACCTTTTGGATGTTGCTTATACATTTGCACAAAGTCATTAGAATAGTTAGTTTTATCATGTACTTAATATATTAGCCTATTTTCTGTAATTTTTCGATTAATATCTGATCGTTAATTTTTATTTTTTTTCCTTCTATTATAATTAATTTATCTTCTTTATACTCGTTCAATATTCGCATCATACTATCCAGCGACATACCCGCAAGCTCGGCTATATCACGTCTACTCAACGAACTAAAGACATCTATTTTGAGCATTTCTTCGCTATTGAGGTACAGAATGGTTTCTGCCAATCTGCCTTGAAATTGCTTTGTTCCGATTGTTTTTAATTTCTCGAATAAATTAGTAAAGGTCAATGCCTGCTGACGAAAAACATAGTTTGCAACCGTTGTGTTTGTTTGGCATAAATCGATAAGTACTTGTTTTTCGATAGAAATAACTTCTGTCGTTTTTAAAGCAGTTCCCGTATAATGATGACGATTATCCGTAAAAATAGCACTAAGACCGAGGTAGTTGCCAGTAGAAAGTAGTCGCAAAATGATATTTCTTTCGCTATAGCCTTCTATGATGATTTTGACTAAACCTTGACTGATAAAAAATACGTCAGAAACGTTTGCATTTTGTTTCACAATCGTTTCACCTTTCTTATAGGTTAAATTCCTAATGTTTTTTTCAAAATGAGCAAATTCCTCTTCATTTAACTCTTTTAAGAAACTAAACTGAGTTTGTAAATTATCATTCATAATTGGACATGTGAAAAAATGATTAACTTATTGTTTACAAAAAAACAAAGATATATGTTTTTTTCAGAAAAAAAAAGGAATTACTTGTTTTTTATATGTGAAATCCTTATTTTTTTTTGTTTATTTAATAATAAAAAAAACGGGAATTACAAAGTCTTTTTTTTTTAATAATTACAAATTATCTTGTAATACATCATTTAATTACATTAAATAATTATCATTATGACAAATTCAATCAGAGTAGAAAGAGCAAAATTGAACATTACGCAGGCGGAACTTGCTAAAAAAATTAAAGTTTCTCGTCAAACTATTCATTCTATCGAAACTGGAAAATATACTCCATCGACAGTATTGGCATTAAAGATAGCTAAATTTTTTAAAACAACACCTGAATCGATTTTTCAATTAGACGAAAGTGACGAATAGTTATTTCTATTTAAAAAATAAATTCTAAAAGCATCTCTGTGTAAACATTGATGCTTTTATTTTCTGTAATCTTAAAAGTTATAAAAATGTTTGAGCCTTCAGAGTCTACGTTTCTTGTATCTAAAATAAGAGTCCTTATTGTTGATAATAGTGCAATATCTATTAATTTACATAGAGAATACATGATTGAATTAGGGTGTAAAGTACAGACATTAAAAAATCCGACCGAAGCGATTGAAAAAGCAGAAGCATTTTTACCCGATTTGATTTTACTTGACCAAGAAATGGATAAACTCAAAGGTTTAGATATTTTGGGGTTATTGAAAAAGCACCCTTTACTAAAAGAATCTAATGTTGTCATGGTTACAGGTACAGATTATCCTGATTTTTATACGAAAGCAAAAGAATTAGGTGCTTGCATGATAATAGAAAAACCAATTGGGAAAAATAAATTTGTAGAAAAAATTAAAACTTTACTTGTTGAATATATGCATTAAAGTACTCATATAGATGTACTGAATAGTTCGAATACCCTACCTTCCCTTAATTTTATTTTTTGAAATTTAAACGTCATTTCTTATTTACATCAAACTTATAAAATATTTAATCTAAATTATTGTAAGAAAAAGTGTATACTGATTTTTTCAATAAATACTTAAATATCAATAGTTAAACAAAAAAAAAGGAAATGAAAAATGCAACATTTCTTTTTTTTTTACGTAATAAGAAGAAAGAGCATAGCTTAACTTAAATAAAAAGGTATGAATTTTGCAGAAAAGAAATAATAAAAACATCCTAAACTTTATTATCATTTCTTTATTTAATTTCAGAAAATAATGACAAAATATAAAATAATACTGACCCTTACTCTAATCTTCTTATTTGTTCCTTTTTTTGTAGGAACAGTAGCAGGACAGCCACCACCTCCCCCTCCAACGGATATTCCTATTGATGGCGGATTAAGTTTTTTGTTAGCAGCAGGCGTTGCTTATGGAGCAAAAAAATTATATACCAATAAGGAAATTGAAGAATAAAAATATTCTTCCTATTTTTAGTTTTCGAAAAAAATGTTAATTTAGCACAAAGTCTTCAAACTTCTAAATGTTTTTTACAAAATAAGTAAATAATAATAAATAGGATGAAGTGCTTAAGTCCCTCGATGAGGGTTCTATTTTATTCATTTATTCTGGATCAGCCTTTGTTTTTAAAAATAAAAAAAATAATTAAGGAATATCAAAAAATTAGAGCATTATACCGATTTGCAATAAATGGTGTTTTGCTTTTTTTTGTGTGGATACTTTTTTATAAATTCATTCGTTACCAAGCTGATATTCACACTTTTTATGAATATGTAACAAATAATATTACCATTTTAATTTTGCATGTTAGCCAATGGTATTTTGATGTTTTGAATTATCAAACACAACTACAAGGTAAAGTTTTACGTATAATTGGTACTGGAGGCATTTATTTAGATCGGGGATGCATTGGTCGCAATTTGATGGGTATGTATGCTGGTTTTGTTATTGCTTATCCTGGACGTTTTATACATAAAATTTGGTACGTTCCGCTCGGAATCGTATTGATTATTTTAATAAATACTTGGCGTGTCGCTGGTTTGGTTGCTATTTCTTATTGCTGTGTCGAGCATGTTGGTATCAATCACGATGTTATTTTCAAATATAGCGTATACGCAATTACTTTCTTATTGTGGTATATCTGGATCAAAAAGTTTGCAAACCAAGAAAAAACGCAATCCAAAAAATCAAATTTAGAGATCGTTGAATAATTCTTCGAGTACGGCTACTGATTTCATGTTGAATTTTTCGAGATGAATGGTGTAATATTTCAGCATGGCATGCAATAATGTACGGCGATCGTTTTTATGAAAAGTGATTGTTTCTAATTGATCTACAGGTAGTTGAAGTAGAAATCCTAGCTGTTTGCTTGCTTGTTGCGAAAGTGCGTGTTTGGATGATGTTTCGGAAAAACAAGCATTTTCTAAATCAAAAAAAGTACTTCCTTTTTTTTGTCGATAATCCAAAGCAAAACCCAAAAAACGGGCATAATGAATCATAAAATAGACGGGATAAATGCCAATATTTTTATCCATTATGTCGAGCATCAGGATGTGGTGATATAAAAAATCAAATAAATTGGGGTTTGGCTCTGCTTCTCGCAGGCTGACTGTTAGTAATTCGCTCAAGAAAAATGCAATGGTGCTTTTTTCTATTTGATAAGGAATTTGTTTTAAAGGTTCTGAATATCTTAACTCTTTGATACGGTGTAGTTTTGATTTTTCGTTATAATAAAAAACCATATCGAGCAAAAATAAAGGCTGAAATAAATTAGCTTTCCATTTGGCTTTTCTTCCTCTTACTCCATTGATAATGAATGCCTGACGACCATGCGTGAGTGTATAAGCATGTACGACAATACTTGTTTCTGAATATTTGAATTGTCTCAAAATGATTGCTTTACTTTTTTGTAACATTGCCGATCAATTTTGAAATAAAATTTTTGTCATTCCTGTTCTGTCGCCATATTGGTTGAGTGCAAATACGTAGTAAACACCTGATTGTGGTCTATAACTGGTTGTGCTTAAATCCCATGTTGCTTGTCCGCCCAAAGCGGTGGTTTCAAAAACCAAATGTCCTTGAATATCCACAATTTTAATTTCTGCATTTTCTGCCAATCCAATGATTGATACGATTCCTTCATAATCAGAATAAACAGGGTTTGGAAATACGATAATTTCAGAGAATCGATAGTCGCTCTCGGTTGCATCGCTTCGGTATGAAATTATTCCTTTTTCTGTTCCAAAATAAACTTCACCTGTTGTTTGATCGATTCCTATTGTTTGAATATTGTTGGAAAGTAATGGGCTATTTTGTGTCGAAAAATGCAAAAGCTCTTCGGTACAAGACGCTGACATTAAGTAAATTCCAGAGTTTTCTGTCCCAAACCATTTTCTATTTGCACCATCCACGGCGATGGCAGTAACGGTGGCTTCTGATAATAAATATTGTACATCTTCACCATCCACAATTTTGACCTGATCCACAAAAAAATCATTGTTTTCAAAAACCGATTCGGGGTAATAATAGCTCAAAACTCCTTTATCTGTTCCGAGCCAGATTGTTCCATCTTTATCTTCGGCGATGTCAAATATAAAGTTGGTTATCAGTGTGTTATCTGCATTTATGAGGCTTAATTTTTTCGATTCGTCGTCGCTTCTGTCCGTAATGGTGTTTTTATCGTCAAATACAAAAATACCACCTCCATTTGGAATCTGTAACCACTTGTGATTGTGAGAAGTAGTGATTATTTTTCCTAAACGTGAATAGTTTCTTAATTCGGGAAAATCGTAAGCTAGCCATTCGCCAGTTACCGAACGTACCGAAATGGCTAATTTACTTGCAGAATTGCTAACCCACAGATTACCAGATAAATCAAATGTTAATCCACCTGTTAAAACATAATCGTCTGTATTTTCAACCGCTTGCAAGCTACTATTAAAGGAATTGTATAGATTAACTAGTTTACCTTCTTGAAATTCAGCGATTCCTGAACCCAAAGTTGAACCGAAAATATGGTTTTCATTGTACGGATCGATGGCGATGTGAATTAAATCTCGTGCATCGCTATCCCAAGCAATGGAAGTTGTCCAATTTTGTGTCTCAAAATAGTTTAATTCAGCGTATCGCCACAAATTTGAGCCAACCAAATTTTGTCCGCCACCAGAAACCCAAACTTTTCCATTTTTTGCTTCTATATCCGACACGTGATTGTAATATGGACTATTGGGATAATAATACCAAGCTACTTGATTATCTGAATAATAAACAAGCCCTGCGCTATTATCTGCAATCCAAATATCTTGATTTTTATCAATAAAAACATCTTTCGCATCCAGTCCAAATTGCTGATTTTTGTTCACAATTTGCACCTTATTCATCCTATTATTGTATTGATTAATTTTATTTTTTTCGATAACAAAAAGATATTCATCCACCACTTTCAGGTCGATGATTGGACTTTCATATTTTTCGATTTCAACCAACGAATTAGTTGTATACTCATATAAGGACGAATCTTCTGATAAGCTAATATACAGACTGTTATGTGATTCAATGGAAGTGATACTTTTATCTAAAAACGTATGATTATCAATAAAATGCCAGTTGGAATAATTTGCTAGAAAATCGTTCATGGAGGCATAATACAAGCCTTGTGGCGTTGCTGCATATAAATTTTTTCCATGCGAACATAAATCAATTATTTGTCGAAAAGCGGCATCTTCGCCAATAAAATAAGTGTCAATAATTTCTTGTCGGGCAATATTCAATATCACAATTCCAAAATCAGTAGCCAAATATGCTAAATTACCTTGAATGAAAATATGATTAATTTGTTTGCTTCCGTACAGTTTCTTTTGTTTAATATCTGAAATGTTGAAAATTTGATTTTCAGAAACTAAATCCACATTTCCGTTTGCATAAGCAACAACAATGGTGTTTTCTAGCGCAGAATAAGCAATATGCGTAATTTCAACTTCAGATAAACCATTGACCTTCGATAGTTTACGAAAACTATTATCTTCTTTTGTGTAAATAAAAAGAGCATATTCGGTTGCTACATAAATCTCATTGTTGGCTTGTAAAACATGAGTTGCATGTGAATAAGGCAAATGCTCGCGCCATTGTCCTACTCCTATTTGTGCATTTGTTACAATCGGAATAATGAAAATAAGAAACAAAATGAATCGTTTCAACATTCAACGTAGTGCTTTAAGGTGTGTTTCCAGCTTCTGTAATGCCAGCCCACGGTGGCTAATGCTGTTTTTCAGATCGGCACTCATTTGTGCAAAAGTTTCGGTATAACCCGTAGGACGGAAAATGGGATCGTAACCAAAATCTTTTTTTCCTAGTTGTTCGGTTGTTATTTCTCCTTCAACTTTTCCTTCAAATAATACCTCTTTACCTCCTGTCAATAAGGATATTACTGTTCGGAACATTGCATGGCGATTGCTTTTATTTTCCATTTCGCTTAATGCTTTTTTTACATTATCTTGGTAGCTAACATTTGTGCCTGCATAGCGTGCCGAATATACGCCTGGTGCACCATTTAATGCTGTGATTTCGAGCCCTGTATCGTCGGCAAAACAGTCATAGCCATATTTTTCATACACAAAGTGTGATTTGATAGAAGCATTTCCTTCTAATGTGTCGGCGGTTTCGGCTATATCTTCCTCACAACCAATGTCTTTTAAACTGATAATTTCAAATTTATCGCCCAAAACTTGACGAATTTCTTTCAATTTGTTTGGATTATTACTAGCAAATACAAGTTTCATTCGTTTATCTTTTTTAAGGTCTTTGACCTTTTTGATGTTGCTTATGCATTTGTGCAAAATTATTTCAATCAAGCTCTTGTACAGTAAATTTAAAAATTAATTTTCAACCGAAGAAAACCGAGTGAAATGCTTTGTTTTTCTTTTTTTAGTGTTATCATATTTTCAAATTCACCACTAAAAGATTGAACAAAGATAGAAAAATTAATGTTATCGCCTAAAGAATAATCCAGCGAAGGTCCTGCAAAATATCCGTCATATTCAGGATAATACATTGCCGAAAAACTAGCATTTAATAAGGGAGAAATAGGATAAGCGAACGAAAAAAAGTAGTTATATTCGGTAAATGAAAGTTTTTTGACAGAAAGTGTTTGTTCGTAAAATTGAAAAAAGTTGAATCCTTGACTTTCTTCTTGTTGATTGTATAAAAATTCAAATTGAACGGATAGAGAATTTGTAAACATGTAATCAACTGAAAACGTGGCGATGGTGATTCCTTTTACATTAGCAAAGTTTTCTTTTGCACGCAAATAGCTCATTTCTCCTCGAAAGCTAAATGTGGCTAAATTTCCCGACCAACCGATTCCTGCTACGTAATCTTGTTCATTCACAATGCCTGCAAGCACTTGCATGTCGTAGTTCCATTTGTTGAAACGAAAAAGAGCAGCTGCTGTTATTTTTTTATCCGAATTCATTTTTGCAGCCAATTCAATGGACGAAGCCATGCCTGTATAATACTGAATACGAAGGGCATCGCCTCCTGGTTTTTCGGCATAATCGAAATCAAAAAACGAATAGCTGT
The DNA here is from genome assembly GCA_029942205.1 of Bacteroidales bacterium. GTDB lineage: Bacteria > Bacteroidota > Bacteroidia > Bacteroidales > JAOZTL01 > JAOZTL01. The sequence continues at coordinate 7,722 of JAOZTL010000002.1, forward strand.
TGAAAATATCATTTGGATTCCAAGCAAAAGTTTGCCCCCAATTGATGCGCTGGCGACCAAGTGTCACGTTTAATTTGCCTGTTTCGTAACTAAACCAAAGCCTATCGATAGCGGTGTTTAATACAATCGATTTTTCGTCGATTAAACTCCAACTTAAATCAGCAAGTCCGTTATCTGTAGCTACTTGACGACCATAATTGGAGTTTAATTTCACACTTTCACCTGTGAAAATTCGATTACGTGCATCCATTCCGAAAGTGAAAGTGTTGGATGGATTCCACCTGAAATTCAATCGATTATGGATTAAGTTATCATTTAGCCATGTGCCTTTAATACTGTCTGTACTAGCTGATTGCATGTTAGACACATAACCGTTCATCGACCAATTTTGTGTTTTCTCTTGCGAAAATGTTTCCATCTCGCACAAGAGAAAACTAATAATAATTAGAAATAAGGAGCTTTTCATGTTTTTAAATTATATAAATTACTGAAATCTAATTGCTTACCTCTAAGATTTTCGTTCATCACTAATTATTTTTCCGTCTTCTACGGTAATAATTCGACGTGCTTTTTTGACCACCCTAGCATCGTGTGTCGAAAAAATAAAGGTAATATTTTCCTCTTTATTCAACTTTTCCATGATGTCCAAAAGTGTTTCTGTCGATTTTGAATCCAGATTTGCCGTCGGTTCGTCGGCTAAAATAAACTTTGGTTTTGATGCCAAAGCACGTGCTACTGCTACTCGTTGTTGCTGACCTCCAGATAGTTTCGATGGACGACTATTCATTCGATCACCTAATCCAACGGCTTTTAACAATTCTTCAGCTCTTGTGTCTCGCTCTATTTTTGTCATTTTTTGCAAGCGCATGATAAATTCAACATTTTCCTTTGCCGAAAGGACAGGAATCAGATTATAAGCCTGAAAAACAAAGCCTATATTCTTCATTCTAAAGTCAATAAGTGCCGATCCTTTCATATTATGCACTTTTACTCCATCGATGTCTATTTCGCCTTTGGTGGGCGTGTCTAAACCGCCAAGCATATTCAAAAAAGTGGTTTTCCCTGAGCCTGAAGGTCCTACAATGGCAGCAAATTCGCCTTGTTCAAATGTTAAATCGATACCACGAACGGCTTCTACTTTTACTTCGCCTTCATCGTAAGTTTTATGTAAATTTTTTACTTCAATTACTTTCATAATTTATTTATTTATCAAATATTATCTTTTCTGTTTGTTTTAAAATGCTCATTTTATGCAACTTATGCATCGGAGCGGATGGCATCTGCTGGGTTTAATTTTAATGCTTTGCGAGCAGGATAAATCGCTGCAATCAAGGCTGTTAATATAATCATGATGCCAGTACCAAAATAATAATCAATCGAAATTTCGGGAAAAACATACGCACTGTAGCCCATCGCCTCCATTCCTTCGCCTACAAAAGCTGTGAGATCAATGCCGCTTTGTCCTGTTCTCCATACGGTTAATGCGCTGAAAATCATCCCAACAAAACCTCCTACCATTGCTAAATAAACGGTTTCAAACATAATCATTAAAAAGACTTTCATCTTATTCATCCCAATCGCCATGAGCATTCCTATTTCCTTAATTCGCTCTAATACAACCATCAACATGGTGTTAATGATACCAAAACTTAAAGCAAAAAGAATAATTACGAGGAAAAAATAATAAGAGATATTCATATAATCACTACTTAATGCCATTTCTGGTTGTATCTCTCGCCATGTTTCAACTTGCAATTCTGGATATTTAGCTTGAATTTCTTGTTGAATCAAATTCAACGAATCTGTATTTGTAACCATAATGGCTATTTCATGAAATTGCTGATCGGAAAAGCCTGATATTGCTTGCAAATCGCTATTTCTAACGAATACGTTCATGCCATCAAACATGGAATTAGATGTTTTGAACACGCCTGCAAGTCGAAAAGCTGCTCCCGATAATTCGCCATTTGCATTCTGAAATGTTAAAATTATTTTAGACCTAATTTTGTAGCTAATCGCTTTATTTTTAATTAAATAAAAATATTGAGTAGCCAATTCTTCGCCCAGTGTTTCTTGAAGGGCTGTTTCAAATTTCGCTTCTACACGGTAATTTATACCTATTAAACTATCGAGCTTTGTTGTTAAACTTTCGGGTAATTTCTTGTTTCTTAGGCTACTTATTAGCTCTGGAGTAATGGTGTAACGTGTTAATTTTAACTCCTTAGCCAATTTGTCTCCAATAATAATGAGATTTGATTTTTTTGAATCAAAATAGGTACCTGCCGAATCGATGATGTTTTTATAAATTTCGGTTACTTGTTTTTCATTTTCAACGTCTATTCCGTTGATAATCACGCCAGTACTTTTTGATGAAACATTTGCCATTGCGCCTATTTCAACCCGTTTGGAGTATGTTTTAACACCTGAAATACTGCCTAAATCGTTTATTATTTTATTCCCATTGGGAATCGTGTATTGCATGTCGTTATTTTCTTTGTATTTTGGGTGATGAATTTGCATGTGCGATACTTCGCTATTCAACACCGCATACACACGTTGGTTTACCCAGCCTATCATGAAGGCATAAGTGAATATCGTGCCCCAAATACCTAAGGCAATTGAGATGATAACCACGATACTACGTGTTTTTTTTCGCCATACATTTTTCCATGCTATTGACCAAATCATTGTTTCTATGTTTAAAGTTTATGGTCTTCGACCTTTTTTATTTATTTTATCCTCTTATTGCCTTAATTACGTTCATTTGTGCTATTTTTATAGCAGGCATTACTATCGAAACGATTACTAATGCAAATACTACAATTGCTTGATTGAGAATGTACGTATCAAACCACATCATAGGCATAACAGCCTCTATACCATAAGCTTCCATACCTGCTGCCATTTCGCCTGTTAATCTTATTGGATTATAATACCCGTACAAAATAATAGGAATACTGCCTAATATTCCTGCTATAATTCCTAGAGAAGAAATAAAAAACATTTCATACATCAAAATAATGTTTAATTTATATTTTTGCATGCCAACGGCTACCATTACACCAAATTCACGTTTTCGTTCGGTACTCATCATCAGCACAGTACCAAAAATACCAAAGCCAATAATTAAATACAAAACTGAAAGCATTAGGATTCCTCCCGAATTATCGGCTTGAATTTGTTGTACCATTTCTTTATTTAAGTCTTGCCAAGATTTAACGGTAATCTCTTCATCCTGAATCGAATTACTTAGTTCTTCTACTGTTTTACTTAAACTAACATCATCGGTATTTTCAACATTTAAAGCGATAGAACTAATTCTATTTTTACATGAAAAAAATGTTTGTGCCGTTTGGAGATTGGTGTACACCATTCGAGCATTTAAGTCGGGCGATGGAAAATGTAATAAACCCCGTACAGGATATTTTCCTGCTGCTGTAACTCCTTGATAGCCTTGTCCCAAAAGAACAATCGTATCGCCAACTCCAATTTGTAAAAAAGCAGCAAGTGCAGAAGCCACCAATACGCCGTCGTCATTGGCTTGCAGATAAGTTCCTTCGTATTTTGTTGCTTTTTCTAGTGTCTCTTTATATGCGTCATAATCAGCCTCTTCAATCTCTAAATGAAGTGCTATTCGCTCAAATGTAGCATAAGCATGCCCTTTTTGTTCTTGAATTTTTTCTTTTAATGCATCCGAAAAAAGATCCTGTACTAAAAGTTGTTGAATATTTTTTTCAGTAAATCGGTAACGTACTAATTTATCAGCTAATTTAGTTACTTGATTTTCTTTGCTGGCATCCGTACCGATAAGGAATATACCTTTGGTTTGGTCGCCAGTTGAGCCTAGCGCAAATCCTTCTAAACGAGGAACTAAGCTTTCGATTTCTTCATTATTTTGAATTTTTTCGTGCAATTCATCCGAATAATCGAAGGTGTTTTCAATGCTTCTATCGTCCCAAAAATCAATGTGTTGCACTTGTGCATAGCCCGTATAGGCTCGAATGACGTTTTTTGTCCAATGGTCATAACTACCTAGCTGAAAAGAGCGAAGTACCACTGCAAAAAATACCGCAAAAAAGATGGATGAAGCCGTAATAATGGTTCGCCGCTTATTGCGCCACACATTTCGCCATGCTATTTTAATGTTTTCATTCATAATGTTTTATATTGTTTAATTTAAAGTGTTAAATTAAGGTCTTTGTGCAAAAAAAAGCACTTTATTTTCTTTTAATTAAATTAGTAATTTAGAACTCTATATATTTCTGAATCTTTGGTATTTATAAAATTGTCTAAGCAACATCAAAAAAAATGAATACTTGACCTTACTTTGTCATTGGGAAACGTAAAGCCATTCCTTTTTTCATGTTTTGTTGTGAAAAAAAGTTTTCATTCACTTTCACGTCATACACTATTTTTGTCATCGTAACGATGGTTTTGTGCCCTGGTTCGTCGGCAGGAATGAGTTCAAAGTGAGTTGGGATTTTGCGTCCACTCATCATTTTCACATTGCTTGCAAGCTCTGTTTTTACCAAATAATTATCTTCATCATAGTAAGCCGTTTTTAGCTGTAAGTAGTCTTTTTTTGTAATCCATTTAATTTGTTTACCCCAAACGACAGCGGCGGTGGTTGTTGGTTTTAATTCTATTTTGTAGCATTTATGCCCGTCAATTATCTCGTTTCCAATGATTTTGTGTGTGTAATCATTCACGATAGACGATTCTTTTAATAAATCATCGTTAGAAAAATCAGAGCCCATCCAGCCTTGCGACATCATCGATGGTGGAAGTTTAATTAAACGAGAAATCGTTGGATTCCAGTTCCACATGTCATTTTTTCGCTTCAAGAATGTTTGTCCCTTTTCTTTGCTTGGCGCTGTTACTAGGGTTATCGAATATTCTGTGCCTTTGGAGCAGCTTTTGAACGAAACGGTGCGTGTCCATTTGGGACGTACTATTTGCATCGTCATTTCGGTGTAATTTGATTTTCCTTCTAATTTCTCGTCTGCTTTGCGTACTATTTCTTTTGCGTTTTGTGCTAATACAAAGCTACTTACAAGAATAAATGCAAGTGTTAATTTAAGTGTTCTCATTGTTTGTGAGTTTTATTGAATGTTAAAATATTTCATATTCTTTTTGTTGTTGAAAATTTATTCTTTAAATATTTTCACCACCATTTTCACCACTTCGTCTAGTGGAAAATTATCAGGATCGCTTAGATAATGCAAACCCACACCGTCTAATACGGCAAGAAAAAGGCGTGTTTTCACTTGTGGCGATGGGTGTTTGCGTTCTGCATAATAATTATCTAAAATGCTTAATATTGGCATTAAAGCCTCCATTAATTCTTTTTCAATTAATTTGATAATATTGGGTTGAAAGGCTAAAGACAAATAAATTCGCCAAAAATCTTCGTTCTTTTTCATCAAAGTAAAAGTTTCTTTTACAAAATAATCAAATTCATCATTTCCAAATACACCATCTTTGTTGTGTTCAAAAAATACCACAAATTGATCGAATCCGCCTATTAAAATTTCTTTTATTAATGCATCTTTACTTTCAAAATAGTTGTAGATCAAGCCTTTTGATATTTTTGCTTCTTTTGCTATTTGAGCGATAGAGCTATTGGTATAGCCTTGTTTGGCGAAAAGATTGAGTGCTACTTGCATGATTAGCTCTTTTTTTTCTTCTCGGATGTTTTGGAATTGTTTTTCGGTTCGTGGCATAGTTTGATTGAACGATCAGTCAATAATTGGGCTTTAAAAAATCCGTTTTTATGATTGAACGGACGGTCAAAAATAAAACATTTTGTTGGTATAAACAACACATAAGGGTTATTTTTCTTGCTTTAAAATATTTTATTTTCTATCTAATTAATTATCAGATCAATAATAAGGTTTGATTTGAAGTTACTTCATTCATTTGTGAGAATACTAAAAGGAATTATGTGTTTTTTCTTGCTGAAACTAAAAAAACTAACTAAATTTATGACCATTTTAATTACTCGTATCATTTGAATAAAGCAAGTTCGAGAACCTTAACTATTTAATTATTTTTTGACTTTTTGTAAGCAGTTATGTTGATGAATAGAAATAGATTTTTAACAGAAAAAAATGCTGTATTTGTATTATTAGCCATATTTTTTCTATTATTCTCCGTATTAGCAAGCCTTTCGGAAGGTTCGTATGGTGGTGCCGATGACATTAGTCATTATAAATTTGCACGCTATTCTTTTCAAATGCCAGCTCTTTTGCTCGATCATTGGGCAAAGCCATTTTTCACTTTATTGAGTGCGCCTTTTGCTCAATTTGGTTTTATCGGAATGCGTTTTTTTAACATTATTATTGGGCTGATTACTTGTTTTTTATCTTTCCGAGTTGCTGAGAAATTGGGATTAAAAAATGCCGTAATGGTTATTTTCTTCGTTTTGCTTTCGTCCTTATATCCAGCTTTGATGCTATCAGGAATGACCGAAGTATTGTTTAGTTTTCTATTGATTTTAGTTATTTTTCTTTCCTTGCACAAAAAATATTTATTTTCAGCAATTATTCTTTCCTTTTTACCTTTTGTTCGTACCGAAGGTGTATTGTTTCTTGTGTTTTTCGGAGGCATCTTTTTGTATGATAAACGCTATTTTCAAGTGTTCTTTCTTTTTACTGCTTCATTGATTTACAGTATTATAGGTGGATTTTATTTTGATGATTTTCTTTGGCTCATTCATCAAATGCCTTATGGCGATGCAACGGATATTTATGGTACGGGGAGTTTTTTTCATTTTATCGAGTATTCAAAGAATATTTTTGGAATTGTACTTAGTATTTTGATTTTTTTAGGTGTTTTATTGATTATTTATTTTCTATTTAGAAAACCCAAAAACGAATCGCACGATAATACCAAACTTTTTTTGTTTATTCTTTTGCCTGCCTCTATTTATTATTGGGCACATTCTTTTTCGTGGTATTTGGGCATAGGAAGCTCTTTGGGCTTGATACGAGTAATGGCGGGTGTCATTCCATTGTTCGGAATAATAGCATTGTTTGCTTATAATTTTATTGCCTCTTTTATTCCCGAGAAGTCTATTTTCCGTTCTGTTTTTGCAATAATTGTAGTTGGCTTGCTTTTGCATTCGAGCATGAACCTGAATACTTATCCTGTGCCTTTGCGTGAAAAAAATAAACAAGTCAAAAAAGCCTCTACTTGGCTTATT
>JAOZTL010000002.1:14935-24143 GCA_029942205.1 Bacteroidales bacterium
CCGAAAGAAAAGTGTATTATTACGATCCATATTTTTTCTTTTTTATGGATAAAAATCCATTTGATAATACAAAAATACAGGAACGAGTGCCTGACCCGAAAGTGCCAGAAAAATTAATTAAAAAAGGCGAAATAGTTATTTGGGATGCGCATTTTGCACCAAACGAAGGACGTTTGCCTTTATCGAGACTCGATAATAATCCCAAATTTCAGCAAATTAAGAAATTTATACCCAAACAAATATTTAAAGTACTAGGAGACCACGAATATCAAATCATTATTTTTGTACGCTTATAGTGTCTTCAATCTCTTTTCTAAGTTTAATTAGTAAATATAATTTTATAGCAAAAAGAAAAAATTTCATGCCTTTTTACTTTCGTCTACCTATAAGAGTGTTTTTTGTTTATTTTAAGCATGAATTAAGCCGTGCAGGGGAGGTATTTGTATTCTCTCTTCGTTTTTTTTTATTAATAAATTTAGTTCACAGTTTTTTTCTTAGTATATTTGTCCCTAAGCTTTGGAGAGATTGATACAAAATTGAAATCAATTTAATAAATCACCTTGAAATGTACAAAAAGGAGTGCACTTAATCATTCCAATATGGAAAAATAAAGAAACAAAATGTTCTGAATATCAATGAATTAAGAATAAAGGTGCAAATTTAATAAGTCGGATTTGGTGCATTAATTAAGTCGAGACGATACTAAACAGAAAACGAGAGAAACAAAAAAAAGAAAGATAAAAAACGGCGTTTCTTTATCTTTGTATTTTAATCAAGAAAATATGTCATTATTCCAGAAATCAGTAACAAACAAATATCTCAAAAACCTTGATAGCAAAAAAGTAGATAAGGCTTTTGAGAATTTATAAGAAAAAAGAACGCTAGGAAATTTAATCCTAGCGTTTTTTTTGTTATTAAGAAACGCAAATTAAATGACATATAACAATTATACTCGTTCATTTGTCTTTAAGTCATTAAAGAACAACGCAAGTTCGCCTAACTATTATAACTTATTTAATTTATGTTCCTAAATAAGTCGAAGACTTTTATCGTAATGCCGCTTGAGCCGCAGCCAAACGAGCAGTTGTAACTCTAAAAGGAGAGCAACTAACGTAATTAAGCCCAATGCGATGACAAAAATCAATCGATTCGGGTTCGCCACCATGTTCGCCGCAAATGCCGATTTTCATGCCTGGACGTACCGAACGACCTTTTTCTGCTCTAATTGACCAACACCTGTTTGATCCAAAACCACGAATGGATCACGTTTCAGCACTTGTTTGTCAAGGTATTCGGGCAAAAACTTACTCACATCATCTCGTGAGAATCCCCAAGTCATTTGTGTTAAATCATTTGTTCCGAACGAGAAAAATTCTGCATTTTTAGCAATATGATCTGCCGACAGGGCTGCACGTGGTGTTTCTATCATTGTTCCCACCATGTACTCGATGCTGTCGTTGCGTTCGTCAAAAACCTGCTGTGCCGTTTGACGAATAATTTTCTCTTGCATCAAAAATTCGGTATTGATACTTACCAGTGGCACCATGATTTCGGGCAATACTTTTACTCCTTTATTTTTCAAATTGAGTGCCGCCTCGATAATGGCTCGTGCTTGCATTTCGGTTATCTCGGGATAAGTGGTTGCCAAGCGTACGCCTCGATGCCCTAGCATGGGGTTAAATTCTCGAAGCGAATGAACTCTATTGCTAATGTAATCAATCGAAACATCCAATGTTTTTGCTAGTTTCAGCTGCGAAATGTGTTCGTGTGGAACAAATTCGTGTAATGGTGGATCCAGCAAACGAATCGTTACAGGAAGTCCATCCATTGCTTCAAAAATTCCTTCAAAATCGCTTCGTTGCATCGGCAAAATTTTCTCCAATGCCCGTCGGCGACCTTCTTCGTCGTGTGCCAAAATCATTTCCCGCATGGCTTCTATTCGCTCGTCTTTGAAGAACATGTGCTCGGTACGACACAAACCAATTCCTTTTGCTCCAAAATCTCTTGCTATGGCTGCATCTTTCGGGTTATCGGCATTGGTTCGGACAACTAAATCAGAATATTTATCACATAAAACGAGCAATTCTTCAGCATCTGGACTTTGTGTACCATCAATTACGCCTATTCTACCTTTATACACTTCGCCAGTAGAGCCATTGAGCGAGATAAAATCGCCTTCATTAAACACTTCGCCACTGGGAGTAGTTAGGGTTTTTTTCTTGTAATTGATGTCTATCGAAACCGCACCAGTAATACAGCATTTTCCCATCCCACGTGCCACTACGGCTGCGTGTGAGGTCATTCCGCCTTGCGAAGTCAAAATCCCCTTTGCTGCATGCATTCCTTTCAAATCTTCGGGCGATGTTTCTACTCGAACAAGAATAGCATCTCTTGATCCTTGTGCTGATTTTTCGGCACTTTCGGCAGAAAAAGTTATCCGTCCAGTAGCTGCACCAGGCGATGCTGGCATTCCTTTAATTACAACTTTGGCTACGGCTAGTTTTTTGGGATCGAAAGTTGGATGCAATAATTCTTCCATTTTTCCAGGAGAAATACGCATGATGGCTGTTTTTTCATCAATAATACCTTCTTTCATAAAGTCAAGTGCAATGCGTACCATGGCTTGCCCTGTACGTTTGCCCGAGCGTGTTTGTAACAACCAAAGTTTCCCTTTTTGTATTGTAAATTCAATATCCTGCATGTCCTTATAATGCATTTCTAATTTATGCTGAATATTAAATAATTCTTTATAAATTTCGGGCATGGCTTCTTCTAGCGATGGTGTTTTTGCTTTTCTATCCTCTTCGCTAACGTTGGCGGATTCTGCCCAGCGGCGTGATCCTGTAACCGTAATTTGCTGTGGTGTACGAATTCCTGCTACTACATCTTCACCTTGTGCATCGATTAAATATTCACCGTTGAAACGTGGATGCCCGATAGCCGAATCTCGTGTAAAAGCAACACCTGTTCCGCTGGTTTGCCCCATATTTCCATAAACCATGGCTTGTACGCTTACAGCTGTTCCCCAATTTCCGGGAATTTTTTCGAGTTTGCGATACAAAATTGCACGCTCATTCATCCAACTATCAAAAACTGCCTCGATAGTAGCCCATAATTGCTCATAAGGATCTGACGGAAAATCTTGCTTTGTGTAATCTTTCACAATTTGCTTGTATCGATAAGTAATTTCTCGCAAATTTTCTGTCGTCAGTTCTGTGTCGTTTACATAGCCGTTTCTTCTTTTTATTTCATGTAGCGTGTCTTCAAAAGGATTATTGTCTTCGCCAAATTCCTCTTTGATATTCATTACCACATCCGCATACATGTTGATGAAGCGACGATACGAATCCCATGCAAAACGTTCATTTCCTGTCTGTTTGGCAATCCCAGAAACGGCATCGTCATTCAGTCCAAGATTCAAGACGGTATCCATCATTCCTGGCATTGATGCTCGTGAACCCGATCTAACCGAAATCAAACAAGGGTTGTCTTTGTCGCCAAATTTGCTGCCCATGATTTGTTCGATATGCACAATTCCTTGTAATACTTCTGCTTCGATAGCATCTCTGCCCTTTTCGCTGCCCAATTCGTTGTACATACTGCATACTTCGGTCGTGATACTAAATCCTGGCGGAACAGGAATTCCCAATAAATTCATTTCGGCTAAGTTTGCGCCTTTACCGCCAAGCAGATTACGCATTTCTGCTTTACCTTCGGCTTTTCCATTACCAAAAGTATACACTTGTTTGTTCTTAGTCATTTCTATATCCGTTAGTTTAATATTCGCGGGCAAGTTAGCTATTATGAAAAAAAAAACAAAGTTATGCTTGAATGATTTATTATTTTTTTATTCACATTGGGTTTTCATCACAATCAAAGCTCTGCTACATTCATACTAAACTACTATTAAAATACCGAAAAAAAGTTTCTTTTAGCTCTGTTCACTTTCAAAAAAATATTCCGTAGCTATGGCTATCAATAGTTCGTTAAGTTTTTCTGTAATTGCTTAATAGCCATATTGATAAATAATAAATATTTATTTGGATATTCGCACTCGCAAGCTACTGTTTATCCGTAAAATAATTATCAATTATTCATTGTCAATTATAAATTTAACGACGTGTTGATAGCAGTTCCGTATCATATCCGAACTCCCATTATCAGTACATCATCTGTTTGTGGTAGATTGCCTTTCCAGCTATCAAAAATATCCTTAAGTATTTGCTTTTGTTCTGGCATTGGCGATGGGTATATTTCGTGAAATAGTTTCCTTAAATTAGACCTCAAAAATTTTCGCTCGGTATTTTCGCCAAATTGATCGGCAAAACCATCGGAAAATAAGTACAGAACATCGTCTTTTTTTAGCTGTATTTCGTGGTTTGTAAATGATTTCTCTTTGTAAAATACGCCTATGGGCTGTCTGTCTGCATTAAGTTCTATCAATTCTTTATTCCTGAACAAATAAAGTGGATTATTGGCACCAGCAAACTGCAATTTCATTGTTTTAATATTAATTGAGCATAACGAAATATCCATTCCGTCCTTCGTGCCACCGATTTCCCCTGTTTGTCCTAGCGTTATTTTAACCCTGTCCCTTAACTCGTTCAATACCTGATCTACTCTTTCTATTTCCTTTCGGCGTACTATTTCGTTAAGGAATGAAATGCCCAACATGCTCAAAAATGCGCCAGAAACCCCATGTCCAGTACAATCGGCAGCGGCAAAAATTAGGTTTTCATTTGTTTTCTGAAACCAAAAAAAGTCGCCACTTACAATATCTCGTGGTTTAAATAATATAAAGTGCTCAAACTTAAAATCTTTTTCTAAGCTCGAATAAGGCAAAGCGGCTGTTTGTATTCTTTTAGCATAGTTTATATTATCGGTAATTTGTTTGTTTATAAGCTTAACTTTAGCATGTTGTTTTACTACTTTTTGGTTTGCTTCGTGCAAACTTTCCGACTGTGTGAGGATCTCTTCGTTTTGTTGGATTATTTCTGTATTCTTTTCCGACAGTAGCATGTTTGCCGATTTAATCCGTTTTCTACCTACAAACAGCATAAACGCAATTATTATAACCGATAAAAGTACTATTGCGGTACTTATATTAATAATTTTCTGATTTCTGAATTTCTGCGATTGTATTTCGTAGTTCTTCTTTAATATTACATTTTCTTTTTCTTTCTGTTCCGTTTCAAACCGTGTTTGTATTTCCATCAACTTATCATTGCTATCCATGGCAAAAAGGCTGTCTTTAAACATATTGGCTTGTTTATAATATGCCAGTGCTTTACTCGTATTGCCTGTTAGTTCAAATATTTGCGAAATTTGCCACAGCGCATCAAACTGGTACGATAAAGAGAGCTGTTTTTTGCCCAAATTCAGTGCTCTTTCAAGTATATTAAGTGCGGCATCGTATCTTTTTAGGTCAATTAACACTTCCCCTTTATTCAGTAAATTTTGGGTAATGTGCCGCTTGTCGCCTATTTTTTCAATTGATGCTATTGCTTGGTCGTAATGCTCCAATGCCTTAATAAATTCCCCTTTTTTTCTGAAAATTTTACCAATATCCGTTTGCATTATCGAAATACCTCTTGCATTATTGGCTTCCTTGTTCACCTCTAACGATAGGTAATAGTATTTTAACGCCTTTTCGTAATCTTCCTCTATTTCGTAATTCCAGCCAATTGCCGCAAGATTTATTGCCACACCAGTTTTATTCTCCCTAATTTTCTCTATTTCAAGTGCTTTCTTAAAATACTCGGTTGATTGCAGGGTAAGACCTTGAATGCTGTATATAATCCCAATGCTATTGGTAGCCTTGGCCAAGTTCCTCAAATCCTCAATTTCTTCCGATACTTTATAAGCTATCAAATGAAATTCAAGTGCTTTATCGTTCTGATCCATACGGCGGTAAGCCACTCCTACATTGTTCGCTATATTGGCAAGTAGCTTTTTATCATCTATTTCTAAAGCTATTAAATAAGCCTCAAGATGTGCATCTACCGATTTTTGGTTTAGTCCCTTTTTCCGTAAGCACTTTCCCTTAACATCTATTGCCTTTGCTATTAAGCGGTTGTTTTCCAGTTCTTTTGAAAGCATTTCGGCTTCCAGTGCATAATAAATAGCCGAGTCTATTTGATACGCATACCTGTAATTATCTGATATTTGCAGTAAAATATCAACCTTTTCGGTTTTATTATCCGTTTTGGTAAGGCTAATTATAAGCTCATTTAATTTGTTTTGTGCCGTTGTATGCAATACAAAAAAAATACTTAATAAGCCTATTAATACACTTTTACGTATCATTATAAACAGTTTTCGATAATACTATTTTTTCTAAAGATAACACTTTCCTAATAAATAGCCAAAAGGAGCTTTTTCAAGTGTTTTTATTTCGTAGAATTAAACATAAAAAAAAATACGATATTGCTGAAAAGTCAGGAATTTTTTTTTTACTACAATGTGAACATTTTTGTAGCTTGCGAGTGCTAATATCCAAATAAATATTTATTACTTATTAATATGGCTATTAGATGATTACATAAAAACTTAACGACTATTGTTTAAGAAAAGAGTCGAAAAAATAATTAAAATTGAACTAGTAAAAAATAAGCTGTTTTCATAAGCGGAACAATGAAGCTAATTTAGAATGAATATAAATTAAATTTTTTATGTTTGCGAACATAACAAAAGCATATTTTAAAATATACATTTGTCATACAAGAAAAATCATGTTTTTTATAGAGATAATTAATTACTAACAACACAAATTTTATGAGCGGTTTTTTCAGATCATCGATTGGTCAAAAATTATTGATGAGTGTAACAGGCTTATTTTTAATAGTATTCCTAGCTGTACACTTAACGGCAAATTTATTTTTGCTAGCAGGTTCAGATGCCTTTAATGTGGTTTCACATTTTATGGGCACGAACCCACTTATTCAACTCATGCAACCCGCATTAGCTGCTGGTTTCATAGTTCACATCATTTATGCAAGTATTCTTACTTTGCAGAATCAGAAAGCACGTCCTGGTAAATACAACACAGTGAACCAAAAGAACAGTAGTTCGTGGGTATCCCGCAACATGTTCGTTCTAGGTGGCTTAGTTTTAGTATTTTTGGTGATGCATATTCTTAACTTTTTTTGGAAAATAAAAGTTAGCGGTGATCCACTTTTAGCACATATCGACGTAGACGGTGTACACATGGAAAATGCTTATGCATTAGTCGTTGGGCTTTTCCAAGATCCTAGCTTAGGAATATTGTATTCAGGATTATACGTTGTAGGAGCTATTTTCTTAGGCTTACACTTGCACCATGCATTTTGGTCGGCACTACAAACAGTAGGCTGGAGTAACGACGTATGGAGAAAACGTTGGGAAGTAATCGGAGATATTTATGCTGTGATTATTGCTGGTGGCTTTTCTATTATTCCACTTTATTTTTATTTTTTTCAATAATCTAGTTTAAATAAATTATGGCTGTTTTAGATTCAAAAATACCACAAGGCAATGTTGCCGATAAGTGGAAAAATTATAAAGCACATCAAGATTTAGTAAACCCTGCTAACAAACGAAAAATTGATATTATCGTTGTAGGAACAGGACTTGGTGGTGCTTCTGCCGCAGCTTCGTTGGCTGAACTTGGCTTCAAAGTGAAAAACTTCTGTTATTCAGATAGCCCACGTAGAGCACACAGTATTGCTGCTCAAGGTGGAATTAATGCTGCAAAAAATTACCCAAATGATGGTGATAATATTTATCGCTTATTTTATGATACTGTAAAAGGTGGTGATTACCGTGCTCGTGAAGCAAATGTATACCGATTGGCTGAAGTAAGTAACGATATTATCGACCAATGTGTGGCGCAAGGTGTGCCTTTTGCTCGTGATTACGGTGGATTGCTAGACAATCGTTCGTTTGGTGGAGCATTGGTCTCTCGTACTTTTTATGCTCGTGGACAAACTGGTCAGCAGTTGCTATTAGGTGCTTACAGTGCCCTTAGCCGCCAAACAGGACTCGGAAACGTAGAGGTTTTCTCTCGTACCGAAATGCTTGACATTGTAGTGATTGATGGTAAAGCTCGTGGTATTGTCGTTCGAGATATGGTTACTGGCGAAGTGGAAAGTCATTTTGCACACGCCGTAGTATTGGCTACTGGTGGATATGGAAACGTATTCTTCTTATCAACCAATGCCATGGGATCTAACGGTGGTGCTGCTTGGAAGGCTTATAAAAAAGGTGCTTTCTTCGGAAACCCATCTTTCGTTCAAATTCACCCGACTTGTATTCCTCAGCATGGCGATTACCAATCGAAACTGACGCTTATGTCAGAAAGTTTACGTAACGATGGACGCATCTGGGTTCCTAAGAAAAAAGAAGATGCCGAAGCATTGCAAGCTGGAACAATGAAACCAGAGCAAATTTCGGATGAAGATCGTGATTTCTACTTAGAGCGTCGCTACCCTGCTTTTGGTAATTTAGTGCCTCGTGATGTTGCATCACGTGCAGCCAAAGAACGCTGTGATGCTGGTTTTGGTGTTAATAACACGGGATTAGCCGTTTTCTTAGATTTTAAATATGCTATTGATCGTTTAGGTAAAGACGTGATTGAGGCTCGTTATGGTAACTTGTTTCAAATGTACGAGAAAATCTCCGATCAAAATCCATACGAAACACCAATGATGATTTATCCTGCTATTCACTATACCATGGGTGGTGTTTGGGTCGATTATGAATTACAAACAACCGTTCCTGGATTATTCGTTATTGGTGAAGCAAATTTCTCCGATCACGGTGCAAACCGCTTAGGTGCTTCGGCATTGATGCAAGGTTTGGCTGATGGTTATTTCGTATTGCCTTACACGATTCAGAATTATTTGGCCGACCAACATGGAGTTGCTCGCATGGATACCAATTTACCTGAATTTAAGAAAAGCGAAGATGAGGTAAAAACATTGATTGAGAAATTAATGGGCATACAAGGAGAACGTTCCGTTGATTCTATCCACAAAGAATTGGGTAAAATCATGTGGAATAACGTAGGTATGGCTCGTACAGGCAAAGGTCTGGAAGAGGCTATCGAGAAAATTAAAGTACTTCGTGCCGAGTTCTGGAAAAACCTTCGTATCCCTGGCAAAGCCGATGGTATGAACGTGGAATTAGAAAAAGCTCTTCGCTTGGCAGATTTCCTTGAATTAGGAGAATT
>JAOZTL010000003.1 GCA_029942205.1 Bacteroidales bacterium
AAACAAAAAAATATTTTGAATTTATTTCGGATATTTTGATATTAAATTGGTATAATTAAAGAAAATCGGCAAAAATTCTAAATAATTTCGATCGTTGCAATGGGAAGCCATCCAACTTTTCCATCAGCTAGTTTTATTTCACACCAATCGTCTTTTTTTTCTGTTATTTCTATTTTTAAACCCGAATTTACGACAAAAAGGTCTGTTCCTTTTTTATTCGGAGAGCTTTTGACCGTAGCAGATTCTTGCGTTACAATTGCCGTATTTCTATTTTGGAGTTTGTTATTCTGAACATTAGCAAACCACATGCTAAATGAGAATAAGAAAAATAGAATAAATGTAGAAAAAAACACTAACTTTTTTATTTTTTGATTTTGGCTTAATAAGAAAAATAAAACTCCTGCTAATAATAAAGCAAAAGAAATCAAACTAGTTATACACCACTGGTTACTTGAAAATAAATTTACGATAGAATGAAACCACGCTATAAGAAAAAACTCGGATTTTTCTTCTATTTTATTTTGAAGGTGTTCTTTGGTTATTTTTATGTTGTGTGCAATGGCTTCGTCGTTGGGAGCAAGGAGTTTGGCACGTTCATAATTTAACATAGCATGTGCATAATCTTTTGTGCGGTAATAGCAATTTCCTAAATTATAATATAATTCAGTGGCTTCAAAATCGGCATAGCGAAGTTTTTCGTAAGCTTCGATTGCTTCTGTATAATTTTGCTTATTATACGTCGCACTTGCTTTTTTGAGCAATTGCAGATCGTCTTTGCTTTGTGTAAAAACAAAAGTATAAGAAAAAGCTAAAATACTGATTAATAAAATTATACGTTTCATGTATTTAAGTATTGTAAATTATTTAAATTTAATTATTCCCTTGTATCAAAGTCTTGCGTCAGTAATATTAAATAGGACGAAGTGCTTGCTCTAAACTTTTTATAATATCAGATGCACGTTTATAGATATTTGCCAACTTATCGTTACTTCCTACTGGTGCGTATTGTGCAAATTCACATTCGTCAAGCACAGCTATACATTCGTCTATTTTTGATTGCTCAATACCTCGATTACTTAGCTGATTTGCCATTTCTTTTTTATTCAAATCTGCAACATCAATCGTTAATTTATCGCTCAAATAGCCCCAGAGAGCCTGTAATATTTCGGTGTAAAATGCCGATTTTTCCTTTCTTTGAATATGCACTGCCGCTTTTTTCAGGCGTTTGCGTGATTCTTTGTTTGCTCGTCGATTGCGAACAAGTATTTCATTGGCATTCAGTTTTATATAATTTCTGCGCACAATCAATATTGATATAAATATTACTAATAAAATTAAAATAATCAGTAAGCAATAGTTTGATTTTATAATCGTAGTGTTGTTTTTATATAGTTTAAATGCATTCTCGTGAATGTGTCTAATGTCTTTATCCAATGATGCAATTTCTTCACTTGTCAAGTTTGTACTGTCCATATTACTGTACGCTGGCATGCTTTCACTTTGATCGATATGCACTTCAAACTCTTTGGTTGATAGTGTTTTGTACGATTTGCTGTCTAAATCAAAATAAACAAACTCGACTGTCGGAATGACAAAATCGCCAGAACTGCGTGGTAACAAAAGGTATTTAAACGTTTTTGAGCCACTAGCACCAGCATTCGTATTTTTTATATTCGTCTGAATTTCAGGAGTATATATTTCAAATGAATTTGGAAAATTAATAGAAAATTCATCGATTAATTTGTGGTTTCCATTACCCGAAATGCGAATGTTGTAATTTATTCCCTCAGTACCTTGATTTATTGTGGCTTCGAGCTTCATATTACGCCCCACCGTACCAATAAATAAAGGACTTTTGGTTGCAGGTAAATTTTTGACCGTAATTTTACGTTCCGTGCTGATTAATCGTTTTCTCACAGGGCGGTAATTATCAACTATTTCGCCGAAAAAATTACGAATTTTACCTGCTTTTTCATTAATAACTAGTTCCAATTCGGCTTTCGAGATTTTAAGATCGCCACTTCTCTGCGGAAAAAGTAAGTATTGCCCCAAAACAGCCGTGTGGTATATTTGGTCATTTACCTTCTCTTGCTTCAACGTAATTTGCTGTACTTGTTTCAAGTCTTGAGAAAGAAAACCATCGAAAGTAGGAAATTTCATATCCTCTAAACGCACAATGTCTCGTTGTGTGTATAATTTTATCGTTGCAACCAGCGGCTCACCTCGATAAACGGTTGATTTATTTACACTTATTCGCAGAAAAAGGCTGTTTTTATCGGTGCTTTCACTTTCTGTATTTTCGATACTTTCCGCTGTTTTTCCTTTAACCACTTCTATCTCAAGTGTATTAGAAACATATTTTCGCCCTTTTACTTTTATGCTTGCAGCCGGAATCGTAAATTTCCCAACGCTTGTTGCTTCCAAAATATACGAATACGTAATCGTCGTTTTTTGTGAAGTTTTACCATTAATCGACTGAAAACTCGTGCTTGTAGAAGTACTAGGTCCTGAAAGTACTCGGAAATTAGAAATTCTGGGTGACGAAAATTCGCTCGAATTACCATTTACCGAAAAATTCACTCGAAACCGTTCGCCTACTTGCACCAAACGCTTTGACGAAGCTGTAAACTGGACTTGCGCTTGTGTGATGGGAATAATGAATAATAAATAAATAAATAATAATGACTTTGTTTTCATGCGTTTGTGTAATTTCGAAATATTTATTGAAATTTAATAATGATAACAGCGTTTTCTATACGAATACCTTACTAATTAATTCTACTTTCTTCTAAGATCTGTTGTCTAATAAGTCTCAAAAAAGAGATAAATTACCAATAATCAATTAAAACTAACTTCGTAAAGTAGAACTAAGAAACTTGATAAATGCGTGAGTACATCGAAAGGTCGAAGACCTTACCAATTTTTTATTTTACTAGCTTTTGTTTTGCTAGCCTTCGCTTTTTTTACTTTTTCTTGAACACGTTTTTCTTCATTTTCGATATTTTCGAGCCAACGTAAAGCATCCTCCATCGAAATTTGTTGATTTTTTGGTGTTCCATCCTTTTCTTCCGAATCTGGAATACCGTCATTATCGGAGTCTAAGTCCTGATAATCAGGCGTTCCATCCTTGTCTGTATCTTTCGGTTCTGTTGGTTTACTTCCTGCTTCTTGCTCATCGGGTTTACCGTCGTTATCAGAGTCTAAATCCTGATAATCAGGCGTTCCATCATTATCGGTATCCGTGGGATTATTTGGATTATCTCCTTTTTCTTTCTTATCGGGAATGCCATCCTGATCGGTATCCGCTTCGTTATTTTTATCTTTGTTCTTATCGTTTTTATTATCTTTATTGTCGTTTTTATCGTTATTTTTATCGTCATTATCGTTATTATCGTTATTATTATCCCCATTTCCTTCATTTGGATTATCTTGCTGTATTTTTTCCAAATCCTTTTTTAGCTGTTGTGCCAAGCTCAGATTATATTTTGTATGGCGGTCTTTTGGATTATTTTTCAACGAATTTTTATAATACTCAATCGCCGCATCCAAGTCTTTAAGAGCAAGGTCATAATCTTTGATAGCCACATTTTGAATAGCATTACTCAATTTTATTGTACCCAAATTATAGTACAAATCTGCTAAATTTTCTTTATTCGCCGTTACAGTTATTAAACTAGAAAAGAGTTCTATTGCCTTGTCCGTTTTCAGTTGTCGATAGTACGCATCACCCAAATTAAAACTTGCTGCATACGATTTCTCGTTTTCGTCCAAAGCATTATTATAAGCCACTTCGGCATTTCCGTATTCCTTAGCGGCATAATATTCATTTCCTTCTCTAATATATTTATGTTCAAGCTTTTGTGATTGAACTTGGCATGCAAAAAACAGACTTGCTACTGTCAATAAATAATAGAATCCTCTTCTTTTTATATGTTTTATCATGATCAAGAATAATAAGGTCTTCGACCTATTTTATGTGGTTTATCCATTTGTACAAAATTCTTTCAATTAGTAATTTATACTAAAATGCTGCAATAATTTAGTATAATATTTATCTCGTTATAAATAATTAATTTCATTAATAAGTGCATGCAACATCAAACAACACGAAGTGTTACATCAAAAAGGTCGAAGACTTTAATTGAATAAATTTAATCGTTCTAGTAATCTATTTTTTCGATTCAATGTAAAGTATTCGATAAGCAATAAAGCGAGAACAAGCCACAAAGCAACATGAAATACATCTTCGTACTCGGCATAGCTGTGAGTTTCAAACTCTTGTGTTTCCATTTCTCCTATTTTATCATAAATTTTTGCCAATCCGAAATTGCTATTTGTCGCTCGAACATAACTTCCATCAGTTTGCTGTGCAATTTCTTGTAAAAAAGCCTCATTTAATTTTGTGATAACATCTCTGCCTGTCTCTGGATTTTTCATTCTCCTTCCATTGCCAATAGGAATAGGTACTCCACGAGTACTTCCCACGCCAATGGTATGGATCACAATTCCTTTTTCTTTCGCTTGGCGTGCCATTTCTACCGCATCTTTTTCATGATTTTCGCCATCAGAAATCAAAATAAGTGCTTTCTGTTTCTCGTTATCTGCCGAAAACGATTTCATTCCCAATTCTATTGCTGATGCAAATGAAGTTCCCTGATTACGAATATAATCTGTGGATACATTTTCTAAAAATAGTTTAATCGATGAATAATCAGAACTCAATGGAACGAGCGTAAATGCTTCACCTGCAAACACGATTATTCCAACATTATCGTTCTGCATATTTTTGCTCAATTTATAAATGGCATTCTTTGCTTTACGTAGCCGATTGGGGCGTATGTCGGTCGCCATCATACTATTAGACAAATCCAATGCAATCACTATTTCTACTCCTTCACGCTGGATAGTTTGTTTTTTTGATCCAAACTGTGGGCGTGCAAGTGCAATGATTAAAAAGCTGCTAATCAGCATTAAAAGCGAAAATTTAATAGCAGGGCGATACTTAGAAACTTCGGGCATTAATTGAGCCACAACAGATTCATTTCCAAAAGCATTCAATACTTTTTTTCGATTTATGCGATAATAAATGAAAAATACGACCAAAAAGGGTATTATCAGCATAAAATATAACATCTCGGGATTGGCAAATTGAAATCCGTTCATAATTTAATTCTTTTAAGTCTTCGTCCTTTTTGATGTTGCTTACGCAATTCTGTAAGCAATTTCGTTTTGTAATTATTAATTATTTTTACGGAATATTTCGTAAAATAGTTATTTTTATCACCATTTCTGTCAAAAGCAAAAGTCCTGCTATTACTACAAAATAGAAAAACTCCTCGTTCTTTTTGCTGTATTTTGTTACTTGAATTTTTGATTTTTCCAGTTTGTCTATTTCTGTGTATATTTCTTTTAATTTTTTATTATTTATTGCTCGATAATATTTTCCATCCGTTTGGCTGGCTATTTTTCGGAGTGTTTCTTCGTCAATTCGTACTTCCATGTTGGTATAACTAATGCCTCCAAACAAATTCCGAACAGGGTAGGGTGCTGTTCCATTTTTCCCTATTCCGATTGTGTACACTCGTATTCCAAATTTACTTGCTAATTTGGCAGCAGTTAAAGGAGCTATATCTCCTTGATTATTAACGCCATCTGTCAATAAAATAATAATTCTACTTTTTGCTTTGCTGTCTTTCAATCGATTGACGGCAGTCGCTAGTCCCAATCCAATAGCCGTTCCGTCTTCAATGATGCCTTGTTGAATATCGGCAAACATATTCATAAGCGTAGCATGATCGGAGGTGATGGGGCATTGCGTGAAACTTTCGCTGCTAAATACCACTAAACCAATACGATCGTAAGGGCGACTGGATATAAATTCTTGTGCCACATTTTTGGATGCTTCAAGTCTGTTTGGCTCAAAATCAACGGCAAGCATACTGCTCGAAATATCTAAAGTAAGTACAATGTCAATTCCTTCAGTGGCTATTTCTTCGTCGTTTTCAAAAGATTGCGGTCGGGCTAATGCCATAATAATCAATATAATAACAGCCGATCGTAAAACTAAAGGCGCATGCCGTAGGTAATAACGAAACGTTTTGGGTGGTTTACTAAAAGCCTTCAAATTAGAGACTTGCAATTGTGCATTGTTGTCTTTATAATAATACCACAGCCACATCGGTATTAGCAGTAGCGTCAAATAAAGAATATACGGATACTCGAAAGTTAAATTATTCATTTTCAGTTACTTTTGCTGTTTCATTTCGTTGGTCTCTTATTTTTGTATTCTCTACAAACAAATAAGCATTTTTTAGATGTAAGTCATTATCGTTTGATAAAGGTTTATATTTGGCAAATTTAACGAGATCTGCTAATTTTAACATCTTTTTCAAAAGTTCTAACTCATTGGTTTGTAGTATTCTTATTGCCTTCATATCAAGTAATAGTTCATGACTTGTTTGTTCGAGTGCAGGAACTTCAAACCGCTGTTCGATGTAGACACGTATAATTTCGGTCAATTGTGTATAATAGGCTTTTGTTTCTTCTTTTTGCCATAATTTTCTGGTTTTCAATGCATTTAATTCTTTTACAGCAGTAATATGCGCAGGTATTTTTGATTTGATTTTTTTTACGACTTCTTTTGTTTGTTTTTTTCGCTTTTTAATGTAAAAATATAAAACAATAGCAATTACAATAACAAGTAATGCTAGCCAAACATAAAGGGAAAATCGAAGCCAAAATTCCTCAAAATTGAATGGTGTATCGATTGGTTCTTTTATGTCAAAATGTGATAGCTTCATGTTAAATATAACTGGAGCATTTGCGGTGTCTAATTCAGCAAGAAGAGCAGAATCTGGGATAAAAGGCGTAACATAAAGGTACGCTCTATTGGTGAACAAGGTATCGTTGTCAATCAAAATCGGTATGGGGGGAATTGGGTAGATTGCAGGCTCGAATGACGTGATTAAATATTTCATTCGCAGCCATTTACCGTCTTCTGTGGTATCCAAATTGCTCTCGATAATTTCGATATTACCGATAAGCGTATCGCCAAAAATAGGAAATGAAATCTTGCCAGCATTTTTATCCGCTAATAAAAACAGCTTCGTTTGATCGCCCATTTCTATGCTATCGCTTTCAAGTATCAGTTCGACTTTGCGTTGTGAAAACACAATTGTCGGAAAAATCAACAAAAAAACAATTATTTTTATATATTTTGATGAAAAGTACATGGTTTACGGCTAAATTTATCGTTTTTTGAATAATTGGACTAATGGTTTTACGTAATCGCCACCTGTGTCGAGTTTTGCATGGTCGATTCCTATGCGTTTAAATAGCGATTCGTGGCTGTCTTGCCTTGATTGCCAGTGATTTGCATATTGATTGCGCACTTTTGCACTACTCGTATCCACATACATCGATTGTCCTGTTTCTGGGTCATTCATCAGCACCAAACCCAAATTAGGAAGCTTTTGTTCGTGTTTATCAAGTACTTGCAAGGCTATCACGTCGTGTTTATGTTTGGCTATTCGGAGCGAATCGTAGAAATTTGTGCAAATAAAATCAGAGATAACAAAAACAGTACTCCTTTTTTTAATCACATTAGTCAAATAACGCAATGCTTGAGCGATGTCTGTTTTCTTATTTTCGGGTTCAAAAGTTATTAACTCTCTGATTATTCGTAAAATATGCGTTTTTCCTTTTTGTGGAGGAATAAATTTCTCTATTTTATTACTAAAAAAGATAACGCCAATTTTATCATTGTTTTGAATAGCCGAAAATGACAAGACCGCAGATATTTCTGTAATTAATTGTTGTTTTGTTTGTTCCTGCGTACCAAATATTCGGGACGAGCTAATATCGATCACCAACATAACTGTTAGTTCACGCTCTTCTTCAAATATCTTGATGTAAGGGTGGTTTAATCTGGCAGTTACGTTCCAATCAATATTACGCACATCATCGCCATACTGGTATTCACGCACTTCACTGAAAGCCATTCCACGCCCTTTAAAAGCACTGTGGTATTCTCCAGCAAACACATTGCGGGACAAGCCTCGTGTTTTTATTTCTACTTTTCGTACCTTTTTTAATAATTCAG
This sequence comes from Bacteroidales bacterium, assembly GCA_029942205.1. Lineage (GTDB taxonomy): Bacteria > Bacteroidota > Bacteroidia > Bacteroidales > JAOZTL01 > JAOZTL01. The sequence continues at coordinate 8,102 of JAOZTL010000003.1, forward strand.
CGGTATCCATAGTTTATACTTTGCTTATAATTTTACTTTCCAAAAATTAGAACTTATTATAATTAGAAAATATTTTTGAAATAAAAAGAAGAAAGTATTGTTGTAACGATTTCTTTTCTTTACTAGAATTTTTCATCTTCAAATATCAATAATAATTCATTCATACTCACAATTTATGGAACTTCTACCGTGTTCAGTATTTCGCTGATAATTTCTTCGGAACTGATATTTTCGGCTTCGGCCTCATAGGTCAAACCAATGCGATGGCGCATTACATCATGACATACTGCACGTACATCTTCGGGAATTACATAGCCACGACGTTTAATAAACGCATAAGCTTTGGCGGCTAGTGCCAAATTGATACTAGCACGTGGTGAACCACCAAAACTAATCAAATCCTTATATTTTTTTAAATCATATTGTTCAGGAAAACGTGTTGCAAAAACAATATCAACAATATACTTCTCTATTTTTTCATCCATATACACGTCTTTTACTACTTGGCGTGCTTTAATAATTGCTTCGGTACTAAGAACTGTATTTGCTTTAGGAAAGCTTTTTGCTAAATTTTGACGTATAATTAATACCTCTTCTTCTTTTTTAGGATAATTAATAATAACTTTTAGCATAAAACGGTCTACTTGTGCTTCAGGGAGTGGATAAGTTCCTTCTTGTTCAATAGGGTTTTGTGTTGCCATAACAAGAAAAGGCTCAGTTAGTTTGAACGATTCTGTACCAATAGTTACTTGGCGTTCTTGCATTGCTTCCAGTAAAGCACTCTGTACTTTTGCTGGTGAACGGTTTATTTCATCAGCTAAAATAAAATTTGCAAAAATAGGACCTTTTTTCATGATGAAATCTTCCTGTTTTTGGCTATAAATAAGAGTTCCTAGCAAATCGGCAGGAAGCAAATCTGGCGTGAATTGGATTCGACTAAATTTAGCATCAATAATGTTAGATAATGTATTGATTGCCAATGTTTTTGCGAGACCAGGAACTCCTTCCAAAAGGATATGCCCATTCGACAAAAGTCCTATTAATAGGCTTTCAACTAAGTGGTTTTGTCCAACAATTACCTTGTTCATTTCTAAGGTAATTGTCTCAATAAGAGCACTTTCTTTCTCTATTCGCTCATTCAATTCTTTAATATCTACCGATAGGCTATTCATATTATATAGTTTTGTTTTGTTCGTCTGGCAAATGTATGAATGTAGGTAGTAATTTCAAAGATTTTTTAGGAAATTGATTTATGTTTTAACTTTTTTTAACCTTGAAACGAATGTTGTTAATTGCTATCTATTGATTATCAGTAAAATACACAAATGAACATTATTTAATAATATTCATTTAATTTTTGCTAAAAAAGCAAGTATGAAACTGTTCTTTTGAAAAAAATAATACTCTTTTTATTTTGAATATTGCTTTTTTTGTGGTATTTTAAGGTCATCAATCTTTTTCTAATGTTGCTTACTTTATTTAGTAAATCGCTGTTATTCAGTAAAATACATTTATTCAAATAGGACGTTAATTATTTCTTGATAAGATAAAATACCTTACTTTAGTGATAAAGACCACAAGACTGAAATCTCAACAATTTACAAAAACAACAAAATATGAAACAAAAAGTAAAAATAATTGTAACGCCACGTGATGCAATGCAAGGAATCAAGCACTTTATTGATACCGAAAAAAAGATTGACTATATACAGTCACTTCTGGATGTTGGTTTCGATACGATTGATTTTGGTAGTTTTGTATCACCAAAGGCAATTCCACAGCTTCGAGACACAGCCGAAGTTGTCGAAAAGCTGGATCTAAGCCAAACAAATACCAAACTCCTAGCCATCGTCGGGAATATTCGAGGAGCGAATAGAGCCGCTGATTTTGAGCAAATTAAGTATTTAGGCTATCCATTTTCCGTTTCAGAAACTTTTATGCGTAAAAACATTAACACCTCGCTGGAGGATGCTCGAAAAACAATCGAAAATTTACAAAATATTTGTACTAAAACGAACAAAGAATTAGTTTTATACATATCGATGGCTTTCGGAAATCCATATGGCGATCCGTGGAGTCTGGAAATTGTACGAAATTGGACAGAAATTTTCCATAAAATGGGAATTAGAATCATCTCAATATCAGATACTTTGGGCGATTCAACCAAAGAAGCGATTTACAATGTTTTTTCGGAGTTAATCCCTGCTTTTCCTGATATTGAATTTGGTTTACATTTGCACACAACAAAAGACGGTTGGTACGATAAAATTGACGCATCCTTTCGGGCAGGCTGCATGCGATACGATACCGATATGCAGGGAATGGGCGGCTGTCCTATGTCTGGACATGAAATGATTGGGAATTTGAAAACAAATAAACTATTACGTTACATGACGGATAATGACATGGAATGTACAATTAATGTAGATAAATACAAGGAAACTAAGGAAAAAGCAGTGTCCGTTTTCTCTAAGATAAAATTAACACCATTTAAAAAATAAATATGGCAGGAAATACGATTGGTATTTTATATCGATTGACTACTTTTGGTGAATCGCATGGAAAAGCTGTTGGTGGAATTATTGATGGCTGTCCAGCTGGAATTGATTTAGATTTTGAATTTATACAAAGAGAGCTAGATCGCAGAAAACCAGGACAATCAGCAATTACTACACAACGTAAAGAGCAAGATAAAGTAGAATTTTTGTCTGGAATATTTGAAGGAAAAACAACGGGTGCACCCATTGGTTTTGTTATTTGGAACAGCGATCATCGATCAAAAGATTATGATAATTTAAGAAAAGTATATAGACCTTCTCATGCAGATTATACTTATTACCAAAAATATGGCATAAGAGAACATTCTGGTGGCGGACGAAGTTCTGCAAGAATTACTATACCACGAGTAGTTGCTGGAGCTGTTGCAAAGTTGATTATCAATAAATTAGGTATCGAAATAGCGGCTTTCACATCCCAAGTGGGGCACATTAAACTCGAACAAGATTACACGCAGCTTGATTTAAGTAATACTGAAAGTAACGCTATTAGATGCCCTGATAATGAGACTGCTAACCGTATGATAAGTTTGGTTGAATCGATAAAAAAACAGGACGATACCGTGGGAGGCATAATTACTGGTGTGATTAAAAATGCGCCTATTGGTTTGGGTGAACCCGAATTTGATAAATTTCATGCCGAATTGGGAAAAAACATGCTGAATATCAATGCTGTAAAGGGGTTTCAAATCGGATCGGGTTTTGATGCTGCTTTGTTGAAAGGTTCGTCTCATAATGATTTATTCATTGTTGATAATGAGAAAGTTAAGACAAAAACAAATTTCTCTGGTGGCGTGCAAGGTGGCATTACTAATGGAATGGACATTGTTTTTAAAGTTGCATTTAAGCCTGTTGCAACTATTTTGAAACCGCAAAAAACAATTGATACTGAGCTCAATGAGCTGGAAATCAATCCGAAAGGACGACACGACCCCTGTGTGCTTCCACGTGCAGTACCTATCGTCGAATCCATGGCGGCGATGACCGTTTTAGACTTTTATTTACGAAATTTAGCCATTAAGCTTTAATTTCTTAATAGATATTCTTCTTTTTTTTCAAGCTAAACAACTATTTTTCAATAATTTACAAATTTCAATCACATGAAAAATAACATTTGCATTGCTTCAATAATTATATTCTTTCTTTTATCAACACCTTCCATTTCTCAGAAAATGTTTAGCGATAATGCTATTTTTATGGAAGATATGGAAGAAATATTTACTCGAAATAAAAAAGATAAAGACTTGATTGAATTTTTTGAACAATTTGAAGAACGTTGGAACTTAGGTATTTATGTGGGCGATTCGAGTCGAATTATTAATAATTGTCAGCGATTATTTAAAAAACGAGGAAAAGCAAAACGTGAAATTTCAGACTATATTCGTATTGTTGATATTTTTCTTACAGGATCGGTCAATTCATCGAATCAAATGAATTGGTACAACGGGTTGGATAGTTATTTGAATAATAAAAAAATGACAGTTGCTTATATTCGTAAGTTTCTTTCAAATTCAATTTTACTTTTCACTGAAAATATGATTAATCATTCGGGTAATTTAAAATGGTATTCTTCTCACGGAAATTATCGTATTTACTTCGATCCTGGCAAAATGGAAGTGAGTATTGAAGTTAAAAATACAAATTTGATTTGTAAATCAAAACGAGATAGTTTTGTATTACAGCAGACAAGTGGCGTTTTTGATCCAATAAAATTAAGCTGGAAAGGATCGAAAGGTAAAGTTACATGGAAACATGCAGGTTATAATCCATCTAAGATTTATGCAATGTTATCTGATTATCAAATTGATATGAGAAAATCAAAATTTAATGCTAAAAATGTTGATTATACTAACACGCTGATGCTCTCGAAATCATTAAAAGGTGATTTATTAGTAGATGTAATGCAGAGCAGTAAAGGGAAAATAATCCATACACCAGTATTTACTGCTTACGAAGAGCGTACTATGCTCAAACATATTTTTGAAAATGTAGATTTTGAAGGTAAAGTAGTAATGGAAGGTGCTAAATTTTCGGGTATTGGCTCGGAGGAACAATCGGCAATTGTGTATATTCACCGTAATGGTAAGCTTTTCATTACGGCTGAGGGAAACAGGTTTACTTTGAGTAAGAAAAGCATTTCTGGTAAAAACGCTCAAATAATTGTACATTATGTTAATGGTGATTCTCTTTATCATCCATCAGTAGCATTTCGTTATTTAGATAATAAAAAACAAATAATTGCGACTCATGGGTACGAAGGGCACAGTAAAGGACCTTTTTTTAGTAGCTATCATAAAATGGATATAGGAATAATGGAAATGAATTGGAAAGTAAATGACTCTCTTCTCGTATTTAGAACTCCTACTGGCTACGTTGATCGTAAAGGATTATTAGAATCTGCCAACTATTATTCAGAACTTAATTATGTAAAGCTTCAAGGAAGAGACCGCTATCACCCATTAAAAGTGGTACGAAAATGTGTGCAAAATTTTGGCGAAGGAATTTCTGGATACCAACAAATTTACGAATTGTATGGTAATCTAGGTGTTGCATCATCGCCTATGGCTGTAAAGCAAGTTTTAGGAAAATTATCTGCTTTTGGATTTATTACTTATAAAAATGATTTTTTGCAAATAAAAACAACACAAAAACTACATGATTATTTGGAAGCCAATAAACAAGAAAAATTTGATTATGATATTATACAAATTTATACAGAAGTGAGGAGAGGCAGTAATGCTACAATCAATTTGAATAGTATGAATTTGGATGTGAAAGGAATTAGTCCCATCACTTTTAGTCAAGAAAGAGTCGTGCAAGCTGTTACAAAAGAAAAATATGTGCGTATAAAGAAAAATAGGCAATTTGAGTTTGATGGTAGAATACGTGCTGGATATTTAGATATTTATGCTAATAATTTTACTTTTAATTATGATAGTTTTAAAATTTCAACACCACTAATAGATTCTGTCGAGTTTTATGTGCGAAATGACGAAAAAAATGAATATAATAAATATGATTACTTTAAAGTAAATTCAATATTGGAGCAAGCAAATATAATATTATATATTGATAAAGTTGAAAATAGATCTGGTGAGCAGTTTATTGCAGAATATCCAATACTAGAGTCATCTGATTCTGCCTTTATATTTTATGATAAAAAAGTGCCTGAAAGTGATTCGAGTTATTCGAGGAAGAACTTCTTTTTTAAAATCGATCCTTTTGCTTTAGATAGTCTCAATAGTTTGAATAATAGTCGATTATTTTTTAGTGGATTATTTGTTTCTGGAGGAATTTTTCCTGATTTGCGTGAAACATTAAAAATACAAAAAGACTCTTCGCTGGGCTTTGTCCATAAAGTCGATTCATCGGGTGCTCCATTATTTGGTGGTTTAGGAATGTTTTATCAAAATATAAAATTAGACAATAGTGGATTACATGGTGATGGACAAATAAACTTTATTACTTCTATTACAAGATCGCATAGTTTTGTGTTTTATCCTGATTCGATGAGTACCTATGCCAATGAATTTTTAATAAACCACAATGAATCAGACACTTTGAAAGCTGAATACCCGACTGTTGTTGCCGATTCGGCTTTTGTGGTTTGGAAACCGAAAGAGGGATATTTGAATGCAAAAGTATTAGATAAACCATTCAAAATGTTTGAAAATGAGGTTTCTATGATCGAAGGAAATTTAGATGTTACGCTCGAAGGATTATACGGAGACGGTGTTTTAGAATTTGAAACAGCAATATTTGAATCGAAAAAATACACATTTAAAGAAAGACGTTTTTCTTCAGATTCGGTTAGTTTTGAGGTAGATCCATACGAGCAAGGTATCGCTAGTTTCTTGACAGACAATGTTTCTACGGATATGGATCTTGACAAAAGGGCTGGTTATTTTCGATCAAATGACAAAAATACTTTTATCGATATGCCTATAAATGAATATCATTGTTATACAGATTATTTTATTTGGCAATTTGACAGGCGAGACATTCAAATTGGATATAACACAGTTTCTTTAGATAGTTTCCCTGATGAATCAGCAACTAAAATGCTTGAACACTTTGAGAAAGATCAAGTGGTGATTGATAATTATAAAACGAAAAAAATAGAATTTGCAGCATTAAACAAAAAAAATAAAGAAGGACTTCGATTTACGTCAAACTCGGCATCATTCAATCAAAAAGAGAATAAAATAAACACAATAGGAACAGATACCATAAATATAGCCGACGTAAAAATTGTTCCATATACGGCAATTGCAATTTCTGCCAATCATAAAATGGATACTATTACATCGGCAAGTATTTTGCCTGCCAACTTAAATATGTCGGCAAATCATCCGTTTATTAATGCGAAAGTAGCTGTGAATGATGAGTTTAGTTATACTGCCACGGCAGATTACAATTATTATTTTAATCCAAATAATCCAGATACCTTTGAAACAATTCATTTTGAACAAATATATACCAAAAAAGATACAGCTGGAAATTTCATCAGTGTAGCAACTACACCTTTGGATAGTGCTAGAATGTTTAAAATCAACCCACAACTAAATTTTATCGGTAATACAACACTTTCTATGAATCGAGATTTTCTGTTTTTTGATGGAAAAACAAGTATTGTTTACGATTGTAAGAACATGAGTCCTGCTCTTTTTAAGCTCGAAGGTGAAGTTGATCCAGCAAATGTACAGATAAAAATTCCGCCTATGACGAATAAATCTAAGGTATTCTCTACTTATTTTTTACGTAAAGATTCAGTATTTATTTATCCTGCATTTTTGTCAGGAAGAGCATCACGGGCGCATAAAGCAATGTACGATAGTTATGGATATTTGACCTACGATGATTTAAATAAAACATACACAATAATTGATAGTATTCGTGAAGAAAGAGATAAAGTCCGTGAGCGGTGGATCAAACTCGACACCCGTTCGTGCGATCTGGAATCGAAAGGCGAATTTTCCATTATTCCCGAATTCCGTACCATTGATTTTCGCTCCATCGGGAAAATTAAACAAAACACGATTACTAAAAAACTGACTATTGATGGGCTTTTTGCTATTGATTTTTTCTTTTCGGATCAAGCATTACAAATCTTAGCAGCAAAACTACAAGGCGATGGCATGCTGAATGAAGTAACTATTTGGGATAATGTGTATCAATCAAATGTACATCATTTGATAGGAGAGGACACAATTGCTATTTTGAAAAAAGAAGCTATGGAAGGTATTCAGAATACTAAACCTACAAGTCTTGCGTCTGCACTTACTTTTTGGAGTGCAAAATTTGAATGGAACAAAGCCAGTACGACTTTTAGATCAGATAAAAATGTGAAAATTGGCTATATTGCAGGAATTCCTGTTGGAAAAGAAGTAAAAGCTTACATTCAAATAAAGAAAATTCGTTCAAACGATCGGTTTGCAATTTATTTGGAACTAGATGAAGATAATTGGGTCTTTTTTCAGTATGTAAGTAATAAATTAACGGCTTATTCGTCATGGCCTGATTTTAATGCCGCAATTAGCAATACTGACAAAAAAGACAGAAAAAATGGTATATATTCCTATCATTTGGGTAATTTTGCTACAAAAAAGAGTTTTATTGCTACTTTCTTGAATACAAATAAAGAAGAAACAGAAAATGGCGAAGTGGAAATAATTGAAGAAAATAAGAGAGAAAATATTATAATCGAAGAAGAAATAATTGAAGAAGAGGAAGAAGAAGGCGAAGGAGGTGGGATAAACTAAAAAACAGTTAGTGGTTATAAGTAATAATTCAGACTTTGTCTATCTTTTTTTTATATATTTTTGCTCATCTATATAAACACTTCATGCTATTTGATGTTACATACATATTTGTACAAATATATCATAATCAGTAACTTACAAGTTAGTTCAAAATAAAAAAGTATTGTTTAATTATATATAGCTACTTAATACAATATTATGGATCTTTTTTAGTTAAAGATTAGGTAAAATAGAAATTTATTTTCAATTTTGCATAAATTTAAAAACATAAACCTTTTGACTATGAAAACAAAATTCAATTTATTAGCATTGTTGCTTATGGTTTTTGCCGTAAGTTTTACTAGCTGTAAAAAAGATGAAGATGGAAATTTGATCGTTCCATCAATGAGTGCTACCGTAGACGGTGAGGCATGGACTGCCATTGCACGTGTATCGACGGTACAAAATGGAGTTGTTGCGATTTCAGGATTCCCTACTATTGCTAAGGAAAAAGCGATTTTAATCACGATTAAAGGTACGGATTTGAATACTTACACATTAAATCCAACGACGCTTACTACTGATTGTGCTATTGCATATCAAAAAACAGCTGCCGTAGATGAAGGATCAGCAGACTATTATATTGCATATAATGCAACAGTGAAAATCACAAAATATGATGATGAGCAAAAATTAATCTCTGGAACATTTAGTGGAAATCTAAAACCTTCGGATAATATTTTATTAGGAACTGATCTTGTTATCACTGACGGAGTATTTGAAAATCTTACTTTTCAATAGAAAAGGATGACATCTATAAAAAAGGGAAGCGTTTTCGTTTCCCTTTTTTAGGTCTTTGACCTTAGTAGTGTGTAAAACAATTTGATTATAAATCTTTTTTACGAATCTGTGAGCAACATCAAAAGGTCGAAGACCTATTATTTCACTCATGCGTGAGCAACATCAAAAGGTAGAAGACCTGCCGCAAAACTCAGTCAGTACGCCCAAAGTAGATTTTGGATGTAAAAAACCAATTTGTAAGCCTTCTGCTCCCAGACGAGATTTTTTATCGATTAATTTAATTCCCTTACTTTCAGCTTCGCTAAGTGCCTGATTCACATTATCTACCGCAAAAGCCAAGTGATGTACGCCTGCTCCCTTTTTTGCCACAAATTTGCCAATAGCCCCTTCTGGGTCGGTGCTTTCTAATAACTCTATTTTTGTCTGCCCTACACGAAAAAATGCCGTCCGTACTTTCTGGTCTTTTACTTCTTCAATCGCATAACAACTCAATCCAAGTATATTTTCATAATGTTTGATTGCTTCTTCTAAATTCTCGACAGCTATGCCAATGTGTTCAATATGAGTAGGTTTCATTTTTTCTCTATTAAGTAAGTGGACAAAATTAAGTTCATTATTTTTTTTTGAGAAATCACTGATTATGAAAGTTTTACATGTGTGTAAACAACATTAAAAAGATCAAAGATCTTCAAAAATGATCGGTTTTATCCAGCCCCTTTTTGCAAAAAAATACAAAAAAGAAACATTCAAAACGCCAAAACCATATTTGATGCTACGTTTCAGATTAATCGACGATGCTTCTTCAAAATATTTTGTAGGACAAGTAATTTCGGCTATTTCGTAGTTTGCATAAAAAATTTGTGCCAGCATTTGGTTATCAAACACAAAATCGTCTGAATTGATATTATAATTTATTACATCAAGTACTTCTTTGGAGAAAGCTCTGTAACCTGTATGATACTCAGATAGTTTCTGATGCATCAACAAATTCTGAAAAAATGTAAGTAGCCGATTAGCAATGTATTTATACAAAGGCATACCTCCTTTGCGTGCGCCTCGTCCCAATATACGAGAGCCTATAACTGTCTGATACACACCATTTGCAATCAAATAAGCCATCGAATGAATCAATTTTGGTGTATATTGATAATCTGGATGCAACATGATTATAATGTCTGCATTTATGGCAATGGATTTATTGTAACATGATTTTTGATTTGCTCCATATCCTTTATTTTTTTTGTGTTGAATAATGTGATTTATTCCTAATCTTTTGGCTTCTGCTACAGTTTCGTCGCTACTGCGGTCGTCTACCAAAATAACTTCGTCTACAATGTCGAATGGAATTTCGCTATACGTTTGTGCTAAAGTTTTTTCGGCATTATAAGCAGGCAAAATGACTACTATTTTTTTTTGATGAATCATATTTTCAATTATCTTTGATAAATCTCACAACGCTGGTCATGCAATAAATAAAAAAAAAAGAGAAAAACAAAAAAATATGGTTGTTTTCTGATAAATTTGTAGGTTTGAGGTCTTCTATCTATATTTTAATACTGCTTACGCAATTCTGTAAATTCCAAAGATTCAGCAAGATATAGAATTGTAAATACATAATTATTTTTTGATAAGTCATTGATTTTAACCGTTTTGTACAAATAGTGTGTAAGCAACTAATAGGTCGAAGATCTTAATAATTATACAATAAAACATTATTTTAAAAATATGAAAATAACGATATTAGATTATGCAACATTAGGTAATAATTTGGATTTGAGTAAATTAAAAAAAGAAGGAACAGTCCAGATTTATAAAACAACCGAAGCGAATCAATTAGCCGAGCGAATTGCTGACTCCGAAATTGTGATTACCAATAAAGTGAAATTTGGGATGACTGAGATGAAAAAAGCAAAACGCTTGAAAATGATTTGCGTAGCCGCTACTGGCTACAATAATATTGATTTAAAAGCTGCAAAAAAACGGAAGATTGTAGTAGCCAATGTGAGTGGATATTCTACCGAATCGGTTGTGCAACAAACATTTGCATACATTTTATTTTTTCTCAATTCGGTACATTTATTCAACCAAGATGTGAAAGCAGGAAAATGGCAACAATCGCCTATATTCACCATGCTCACACATTCTATCAGTGAGTTGCAAAATAAAAAGCTCGGGATTGTCGGATTTGGAACTATTGGTAAGCGAGTAGCAGAAATAGCTTTAACTTTTGGTATGCAAGTACTTGTGGCTAAGAGACCTAATGTGAAATATAAAGATGGTGATTTCCGATTTGATTTTGATGAAGTAATCCGGGAATCGGATATTTTAACTATTCACACTCCACTTACCAAAGAATCTGAAAATATGATTACAGCCAAAGAATTGAGCGCAATGAAAAAAACTGCAATCGTGTTGAATTTGGCAAGAGGTGGCGTGGTGAATGAGGTAGATTTATACAATACACTGAAAAACAAAATGATACAAGCAGCAGCTTCCGACGTAATGGTGCAAGAGCCTCCGAAAGATGGCAGCCCACTATTTGAGTTGGATAATTTTGTAGCAACCCCGCACATCGCCTGGACTTCCATCGAGAGTCGCATCGAACTTATGAACGGATTGATTGAAAATATTCAAAAATTTAAACGCAATGAAATAAAATCAATCAATTTAGTAAGTCTTCGAACTTATTTGATGTTGCTTACGCAATTCTATAAATTTATGATACTTCGGTTTGTGATTTTTTAATTTATATTTTATTGCCTTTTTTTCTTAAAAAACTTTTTCTCTTAGAAAATTTTACTACTTTTACAATCAATGCTTGTATATTGAATAAAATTAAGCTCTTTGATCTTTTTTCTGTTGTTTACGCAATTCTATAAATCACTAAGATTCAGTAAAATACAGAAATTATCAAAAAATATTTAATTTTGTTCCTACTAATTAAATAAATATGATTTTAAAAAAACAAACCACTTCATTCAATGAAGCTAAAAATGATTTACAAACGGGAGATCTATTATTAATGCATGGATTGTATGTAAGCAGCCATGCAATTGAAGCATTTGAAGGAAGTAAATGGTCGCATGCTGCAATAATTGTAATTGCCGAAGACCTAGGAATAGATGCTGGTGATGATAATGTGTTGCTTTGGGAGGCAAATTTAGACACTCCAGTTAAAGATGTGATTCTAAATAAAACAAAATCGGGACCAAGTTAGTCAAGCTTTCTGAACGTTTGAACTATAATATAAAACACAAAGACGATAAAAACATGTTTGCTATTAAGCATTTACATACGGATAGAAATGAAAAAATGTTTGCCGATTTCAACAAAGCGATAAAAGAAGTACATTATGCTAAACTTCCTGATACAGCTCATGAAATGAAAAACCCAGTGGAAGGACGTTTTTTTAACAAACAAACACCGCTTGATACAATGTTTTGTAGCGAACTTGTGGCGTATACTTATATGAATCTTGGACTATTAACAAAAACTCATCCATCAAATAGTTACTTTCCCATTGATTTTTCGGATAAACTTTCGGTAAGCCTATTAAAAAGAGCATGGTTAGGCAATGAAATGATACTTAAAATGGAGAATCTATAGATAAAACATTGTTAAAATTATGAAAACACAAAAAGAAATAGAACTACAAGAAAAATATAAGCTAAATTTAATAGACAACACTTTAAAACATATTACAATAAAATTAATATTAGGAGTGTTAATACTACTTTATTTTATATATTCCGATTTAATAATAAGAGGCAATGTTGAAGCATTTTATACGCGTGTGTTACCATTATTTTTTACGGTTTTTCTTTTAGCTTTTCATTTAATAACAAAAAAATTCAAAAATATAAAAAATAGCATATACGTTATTTTATGGGCAAATATAATAATAATGATGGTAGCGAAATGTGTTGTTCATTTAGATGACAACACGCTTTCTGCCGTAGTCTCGGGAACGATATTGATAATATTTATAACGTCTTTGGAGCTGAGAACTAATTTAATTAATACGATTATAATTTATTTTGTTCCATTTATTTTGTTCATTTTACTATTAATTTTCTTTTTTGACATACAAAAAGAACAGCATTTAACACTTTCAAATATTTACCCAATGCTTATACTTGGATTTACGGTAAACAGAGTGCAAAACAAACTCAGTTTTAATATTTTTAAATCTAATTTATTGTTAAATTCGGAAAAAGAAAAAACAAAAACTCTTTATGAAGAAACGATTGTTATAAATGAAGATTTGAATCAAAAAAATGAAGAAATTGAAGCACAAAGAGATGAAATAGTAATACAAAAAAAAGAAATTGAAAAAGCTCATGATCATGTATTGAGTAGTGTAAACTATGCACAGCGCATTCAGAAAGCGATGCTACCAACAAATGAACTTTTCAATAAATATTTTTCTGAACATTTTATACTATTTAAACCAAAGGACATTGTTAGCGGAGATTTTTATTGGGCAAAAAAAATAGATAATATACTTATTTTTGCAGCGGCAGATAGTACTGGACATGGAGTTCCTGGTGCGTTTGTGAGTATGCTTGGAATGTCGTTGCTAAATGAAATTGTAGTAAATAATAAAATTACCACAGCAGCCCAAGTTTTGGATAGTTTACGTCATGCGATAAAGACTTCGTTAAAGCAAACAGATAAAAACAGTGATAATAAAGATGGAATGGACATCGCTTTATGTACAATAAATTTTAATACAAATGAATTACAATATGCGGGTGCTTACAATCCTTTGTATATAATTAGAGACAATCAATTAATAGAATTTAAAGCAGATCGGCAGCCAATAGCTATTTATCTGAAAGAAAAAAAATTCACAAATCACAGCTTCCAGTTGCAAAAAAACGACATACTGTATATCTTTTCTGATGGTTATATTGACCAGTTTAATGGATTAACAAACGAAAAATTTAAGATCAAGCG
>JAOZTL010000004.1:0-9242 GCA_029942205.1 Bacteroidales bacterium
TATATCTTACTGAAGAATAAAAATAAATTAACTGTTTTCAGAAACATTAGTGAATCAAAAAAAGCAGAATTACAAGTTCGCCAGTTATCGACCGTCGTAGAACAAAGTCCTGCGGTAATATTTATTACCGATTTGGATGGTAGAATAGAGTATATCAATCCTGCATTTACAAAAATAACGGGCTATACATTGGACGAAGTAAAGGGGGAAAATCCTCGATTCTTAAAATCAACAAAAACAAAACCCGAAGTTTACGAGGAATTGTGGGACACAATAACCAAGGGATCTACATGGGTAGGCGAATTGCTTAACTTAAAAAAGGATGGAGAAGAATACTGGGAGCATGCAACTATTTCGTCGATAAAAGATAATAAAGGAAAAAATACAAACTATTTGGCAATTAAATATGATATTACAGAATCTAAAAAAAATGAGTTTGCATTGCTTGAAGCCAAACGAATAGCCAAAATAGGAAATTGGGAATTGGACATAGAAGCGAATAAACTGTACTGGTCTGATGAAATATATCGCATGTTTGGTTTAATGCCTCAGGAGTTTGAAGCGACTTACGAAGCTTTTCTGGACAATATACATCCTGATGATAGAAGTGCGGTGAATGAGGCTTATTACGATTCGTTAATAAATAAAAAACCGTATAAAATTACGCATCGGTTAAAATTGCCTACGGGAGAAATAAAATATGTTAGTGAGCAATGTTATACGATTTTCAATACTGAGGGTAGACCACTAAAATCGATAGGGCTTATTCAGGATATAACAATTCAAATGAGATTTGAAAAAAAATTGAAAACACAAAATCAAGAATATGCTATATTGAATGAAGAATATCTAAGCCAGAATGAAGCACTCAGAAAGGCAAAACAAGAAGCAGAGGAAGCAAATCGATTGAAAAGTGAGTTTTTGGCAAATATGAGCCATGAGATTCGTACACCAATGAATGCCATCATCGGTTTTTCTAATATCTTACAAAAAAAAATAACGAATACACAGCATCAATCGTTTATCGAGCGAATAACAAAAAGTGGCAATAATCTTCTCGATTTGATAAACGATATTCTTGATTTATCGAAAATAGAAGCGGGACATTTGAAAATACAAAAAGAAACTGCCAATTTACAAGTTGTTTTGGATGAAACGGTACTCGTCTTTTCTGAAATATCTAAGAAAAAGCAGATTCCGATAGAATTACATATTGCAGAAAACCTTCCGCAGTCTATGATTATCGATGCTTTGCGTCTAAGGCAAGTGCTGCTCAACTTGATGAGTAATGCACTCAAATTTACAGAACAAGGCATAGTCAAGATAATTGTAGATATGCAAAAGAGTGAGAAATCGGCAAGCATGGGGAATTTAACGATTCAGGTTGTGGATACAGGAATCGGTATTCCCAAAGAACAAGTAAACACGATATTTAAAAGTTTCAGACAACTCGACGGGCAAAGTACTCGAAAATATGGCGGTACTGGGTTAGGCTTGGCTATCACAAAAAGCCTTGTGAACTTGATGGGAGGCAAAATAAATGTAATAAGCAATGTAAACGAAGGGTCTACATTCATCATTACACTGGATGACGTAGAAATAGTATCGGTGGAAAAATCGGAAAAGAAAGCAAGTACGATGGATATTTTATTTCAGAAATCAAAAATATTACATGTAGACGACATTGCGTATAATCGAGAATTAGTAACTTTATTGCTCGAAGATAGCGAAATTGAAATAAAAGAAGCAACAACAGGAAGGCAAGCTCTCAAAATACTAGAAAACTATACGCCCGATTTGATTTTGATGGATATTCAAATGCCAGAACTAAATGGGTACGAAGCGACTCAAATTATTCGTGAAAATAAAGCATGGCAGCATATTCCTATTATTGCATTAACTGCTAATGCGACCAAAGATGAAATAGATAGGTATAATTCTATTTTTGATCATTACCTGACAAAACCACTAGATGAAAATTTATTTATAAAAACAATAGCAAATTATTTGGCGTATAGCGATCGTCAGAAAGATAAAAAAAGAAAAGAAAATAAAAAAAGATGTATATTTACATTAAAAAAGCAAAAAGAGTTAAATGGTGATTTTTCGGAGGAAATAAAAAATGACATAAAAAATGAAATAGAACCAATATTTCATGAAATTTGTGATATTTTAGCGTTTGATGAAATGAAATTGTTTGCAGAAAAAATAAACAAAATTGCCGAAAAACACCAAATAGAAGCTCTAAAAGAATATTATCAAAACTTAATGGTGGCTATTAAGCATTATCAAATCAAGGAAATAACCATATTACGTGATTATTTCCCCGAAATATTACATATTATTTATTATTAAAGTCTTCGACCTTTTGATGTTGCTTACGTAATTATGTGAACTTATACCTGTATTGAGTAAAATACAGAATTGCGTTACACAACGAAATGATTAAATTTAAGTAACTTACATGATTTAAACACATGAAACAATTAAAATTTAGAACAAAATTAATAATTGGTGTTTTTGTAATTTTTATTTTTGGAATTATTATTAGCCTAATTGGCTTAAACCAAATACATAAAATAGGAAAAGAAGTAGAATTGATATACGAACACCCGTTGAAAGTAAGTAATGCTGTTCGAGATATTAATACCAATATAGCATCCATGCGCTGGGAGATGTCCAACTTGAAAACACTCGATGAGGTGCAAATGGATAGTGCAATACAACGTATTCACCAATACGACAGCCTTATATGCTATGCATTTGATGTGGTGAAAGAGCGATTTTTAGGCGATAAAAGCATCGTCGATTCTACCTATCAAATGTATTTAGCATCAAAAAAAGTTCGTAATGATATTATTCTATTAATAAAAGAAGATAAGGTATCCAGTGCAGATTCACTAATTACTAATAAAGGCAACTTTTATATTCAAAACTTATTGAATCAGACAAAAAAAATGACTGATTCTACTCAAAACAAAGCAGATGCATACTATGCAAGTACAAAAGAAACAAGTGAAAATAGTATCAAAATATTATCTACTATCCTATTTTTATTATTTTCTTTCAGTATTGCTGTAAGTTACTTTGTTTCGCAGAGTATTCTAAAACCAATTCATACCTTTATTTCTGACCTTCAAAATATTTTCGTGGCAAATCAGCCATTATCGAATGAACATAAAAACATAAATGAACAACAAATATTTGACAGAACAATCAAGGACGTTCAAGTTGCTTATCAACAACTGCACGAAACATCTGAAAACTTAAAAAAATTCAATAACGAACTTGATCGTAAAGTGAGTTTACGCACAAAAGAACTCGCAGCTAGCAATCAACTTTTGAATGATTTTTTTGATTCGGCAACAGATAGTTTTATTTTATATGATGACAAATTAAATTATCTAAATGTAAATCAAAATGCATTATCTCTTTTCTTCCCTGAAGGAACAAAGAAAGAGGATTTATTAGGAAAAAATATAAAAGAACTCATTCCTGATGTAGAAAAACATGAGCGTTATCAAAAATATTTGGATGTGATAAAAACAGGCACTCCCTTTACTGTTTACGATGTTGTGCCCGATCCTAAATTTGGAAATTATCATTTGACCATCAAAGCCTTTAAAGCGAGCAAAGGACTTGCTTTGATGATTGCAGATAGCTCTAAGCGTACTGAATATGAACAGAATCTACGAGAAAAAGAAGCATTACATAATCAAATCTTAAATTCGTTTGACGATGGAATTTATATCATTAGTCCTGATTATGTTATTCAATATACAAATTCGGCATTGCAGAAGCGATTAAAAATGAATTCTGTAGAGAAAAAATGTCATAAAGTATTGTATGAGTTGGATGAAAAATGTAGCTGGTGTATTTATGAAGAATTAAAAACAAAGAAAGAGAACATTAATTATGAATTAGAAGTTGATGAAGATAGAATATTAGAAGTCTCTAATGTTTTGCTTGATAATAAGAACAAACTTACGGTTTTTCATGACATAACAAATCGTAAGAAAATGGATAAAGCCCTAAAAAACAGTGAGCAACGATTGAAGAAAATGATTGCAAAATCGCCACTCCCGATCGTAATTACTGATGTGAATCAAGATGTTGAATATTTTAATGAGAAATTTATAGAGCAATTTGGATACACCTTAGATGACATTAGCACAGCCAAAAACTGGTGGAGACTCATATACCCGAATGAAGAATATAGATTACAAGTGCAGCAATCGTGGAAAAAAGCTATCGAGCATGCCATTGCCAAAAATACCGAAATCGAAATGCAAGAATGGGAAATAACGATAAAAGACGGCACACAGCGGCTCTGTGAATTTCACATGATGCCTTTCTCCGATTTCTCCTTAATCATATTGAATGATATTACCAAACGCCGAGAAATTGAAAAAGAACTAGTTATAGCCAAAAAAGATGCAGAAACAGCCAATCGATTGAAAAGTGATTTCTTAGCAAATATGAGCCATGAAATTAGAACTCCTATGAATGCAATTATCGGATTTTCTAATATTTTACAGAAAAAAATTACCGACGAAAAACTGCAATCCTTTGTACAACGAATTGCTCAGAGTGGTAATAATTTACTCGACTTGATTAACGACATTTTAGATATTTCAAAAATCGAAGCAGGGCAATTAAAAATACAAAATGAAAAGACAGATTTAGGTAAAACTTTTGATGAAATACTGCTTGTCTTTTCAGAAATTTCGGAACGAAAGCAAATTCCAATTCATATAAATATAGACAAAAAATCACCAACACAAGTAAATATCGATGCTTTACGGCTTCGTCAAATAATGCTTAATTTATTGAGTAATGCATTGAAATTTACTGAAAAAGGCTCGGTATCGGTTCATATTGCTCACCGCAATAATATGCAACAAAATAATGCAACAAAAAAAATTGATTTATTAATCAAAGTAAGTGATACGGGGATTGGTATTCCAAACAACCAATTAAATGCGATATTTAAGAGCTTTACGCAAATGTATGGACAAAAAAATAGCAAGTTTGGAGGAACAGGGCTTGGGCTTGCTATCACAAAACGCTTGGTAGAACTGATGGGAGGGCACATTAACGCAGAAAGTGTCGTTGGCGAAGGTTCTTCATTTTCTATCGTTATACGAAACGTAGAAACCTTTGAGCAAGTAGTAGAGCTAAAAAACGATACGATAGAAAAAGATATAACCTTTGCTGCTGTCCGCATACTGCATGTCGAGGACATCGAATACAACAGAGAATTAATTGCACTCTTGTTTGAAAATCAAAATATAGAACTAAAAGAAGCAACCACAGGAAAGGAAGCTCTCGAAATATTAGAAAATTACACACCCGATCTGATATTGATGGATATTCAAATGCCTGAATTAAACGGATATGAAACAGCAAAAATTATTAGAAAGAACGAAAAGTTAAATAAAATCCCTATAATAGCGATTACCGCAAATGCCACAAGCGAAGATGTTGAAAAATACAGTTCGGTATTTGACGAATACTTAATAAAGCCTATCAACGAAGATTTGTTGCTACAAACGCTTGCAAATTATCTAGCCCACACAAAAAAAATAGTAAATAAAAACGAAAAAGAATTAGATCATAGAGAAATAAATTATATTCTTGATCTGAAAAAATATAAAGAAAAATATGGCAAATTTGATAGCGGCTTACAAGAGGCTGTAACGAATAAATTAGTGCCTCTTTATAATGAAATTGCGGATATTTTATCTATTGATGATTTGAAATTGTTTGCAAAAGACGTGGACGAAATTGCTCAGAAATATCCGATCGAAGCTATTCGGGAATTTAGCGAAGCTTTATCATTAGCAATCAATTTGTATAAAATTAACGATATAACAAAATTACGAAACATATTTCCTGAATTACACAAGATTATTTGTGAAAAATAATAAATAAAAATATGCGTAAACGAATAGAACAAGTACGAAACTACATAGACACAACCATTTGGCAAATTCCCATGCATTCTGTTTCTTTTATGCATCGAATGTATTTGTATGTAACTAAGGTATTTATAATCTCAATCAAAGGCTATGTAAATGACGATTCGGCAGTAAAAGCATCGGCTCTTACATTTTTTAGTTTGCTGTCTTTTGTCCCTATTTTAGCCATTGCTTTTGGTATATCGCAGGGTTTTGGTCTCGAAAGTGTCTTGGAAGAAGTGTTGGTGCAACAACTAGCTGGACAAGAAGAAATTCTGGCTTATTTACTTGATTTTTCACGAACGATGCTTAGCAATACCAAAGGTGGTGTCATTGCTGGTGTAAGTTTTGTTTTTTTGCTATGGTCGGTAATGAAGCTACTTCGGCATATAGAAAACGCATTCAACGAAATTTGGAATGTTCAGAAATCACGTAGCTTTCTTCGTCAAATGACCGATTATGTCTCCATTATTATTTTTACACCTATCCTGATTATTTTGTCGAGTAGCGTAACCGTTTATGTTGCCACAGAACTCAATAATATGACCGATCCCGATTCTATGTTTAATTTTGTTTCGCCTGCAATTTATTCTTCCGTCAAACTAATTTCTTACTCTTTGGTGTGGATCATGCTTACGCTTATTTATTTAATTATGCCAAATGCACGAGTCTCATTTGGTGCAGCACTTATCGCAGGTGTTATTGCTGGTACAGGCTATCAATTGATTCAATGGGGCTATATTAATTTTCAAGTACTTACGGCTCGTAACAATGCAATATACGGCAGTTTTGCAGCACTTCCTCTTTTTATCATTTGGATACAAATGAGCTGGTTTTCCATACTGTTTGGTGCACAAATAGCCTTTGCTGTTCAAAATGTGCATCTCCCAGGCATCAAAACCAAGCGGCTGGCTATTAGTGGCGATCAACGAAACCACATCGCCTTGCTAATCACGCACCTTACTGTTCTACGATTTGTGAAAAAAGAAACTCCTTACTCGATTCTTGATTTATCCATGAAACTAAATCTGGTACAGGAGCAAGTCAAGGAAATTGTTTTGCTACTTGCTGATGCAAAAATTCTGGTTGCCATAAAACCCGAAGATGAACTCGATTTGATTAAATACCAGCCCGCTATCGATACACAGCATCTAAGCATGTATTATGTATTAAATGCTATTCAAAGTCATACGGCTAGTCAGATTGATTTTCCTGAAAATGAAGCAAACAAACAAATCGAAAGTCATTTAGCGCAATTCAAACAACTAACGCTACAATCAGACAATAATATGCTATTAAAAGATATTCCAGAATAAGGTCTTCGATCTATTGATGTTGCTTACACACTGATGTAATGACTTTTATAATCAATAATTTACCGAAAGTGAATATACAATTAATTTTGTTCGTTTACGGAGAGAAAAAATAATATCTAATTTCTGTTTATTATAAAGTATTGATATTTATGTACAAACGTTTATCTTTTTTCTTATTTTATACCCTGTTTTGGCTGGTGTATTTTTTTGTAGCCAAGCTTGTTTTTTTACTTTACGAACATTCTCTATCGTTTCAGATGCTTCTGATTGATTGGTTTCGTGTGTTCTTTTATGGTTCACGTATCGATATTTCTACGGTAGGCTACCTCTTAGGCATTCCTGCGCTCACCCTTAGTTTTACCGCTTTTATTGACAGTAAGTATACGGCTCGCATATTAAACGTTTACACCATTATTATACTCGCCATTACCAGTATATTGATTGTTGCCGACATGGAACTGTATCGACATTGGGGCTTTCGGATGGATAGTACGCCTTTGCTTTTTATCTCCAATCCGAAAGAAATTATAGGATCTATTGATTGGTATATTATTATTTTACAATTAGTTATTTGGCTGATTTATTTCTCTGCTTTTTTATTCCTTTATTACCAGTTTTTGTCCAAATACACAGCAAGTTTTCCTCGGCGCAAATGGAAAACGAGCCTTCTTTTTTTATTTATTACATCCACACTTATTTTGCCTATTCGTGGTAGTTTAGGAATTGCTCCAATGAATGTTGGCTTTGTTTATTTTCACGAAACGAATGTGTTTGCCAACCATTCGGCAGTGAATGTGATTTGGAATGTAGGACACTCATTTACAGAAATTGATAGAGCAAAGGAAAGCACTTTCTTTGAACAAGAACAAGCCACACTTTTGTTCGATGAATTATACCAAGACGAGGGTACAAGCACAAAAGTCCTTCGTACCGATCGTCCGAATATTGTCATAATTATACTCGAAAGCTTCAGTTCCAAAATCATAAAACCACTCGGTGGATTGCCTGATATTACCCCACAACTGAACCACTTGATACACGAAGGCATTTTATTTGATCAAATTTATGCCTCGGGCGACCGTACAGACAGAGGCGTTCCTGCTATTCTGAATGGAATGCCAGCTCATCCCACAACTTCGATTATGCGCTTCCCAAACAAAACGCAACAACTACCTTTTATTAATAAAGATTTACAAAAAAAAGGATACAGCAGTTTATTTATGTACGGTGGCGATATTAATTTTGCTAACTTCAATTCGTACATCGTAAATGGACAATTTCAAGAATTAATTACAAAAGCAGATTTCCCAAGTTCTCAATACTACTCTAAATGGGGCGTTTCGGATGAGTTCGTTTTTGATAAATTGTTAGAAAAAAATAATGAAGCCAATTCTCCGTTTATTCATGTTATGCTTACTCTTAGTAGTCATGAACCATTCGAAGTGCCTATGCCAACCGTTATTGAAGGCGATGACAAAGATCTTCTGTTCTTAAATTCTGCATATTATACCGATCAATGTATCGGTAATTTTATCGAAAAAGCAAAAAAACAAACATGGTGGGATAATACCTTAATTATTTTCGTTGCCGACCATGCTACACACCGACCAGGAGGTACGCCAAATTATGCAATGCAGAAATTTAAAATTCCACTATTATGGCTTGGTGGTGCATTATCGAAAACCGACACCATTATTCACCAAAAAGGAAACCAAACAGACATCAGCAAAAGCCTTTTGTGGCAAATGAATCTACCAACCGAAGCTTATCGATTTAGTCAAAATTTACTCTCAAATAAAACGCACAGCTTTGCAGCTTATCACTTCAACAATGGCTTTGGTTTTACGCGCGACAGCCTTTCTGTTATTTTTGATAATGTAAATAAAAAATACATTCTGCAAGAAGGCGTTCATTCACCGAAAGATTTGGAATACGGAAAAGCCTACATGCAAATAGTTACTAATTA
>JAOZTL010000004.1:9252-21975 GCA_029942205.1 Bacteroidales bacterium
CTTTCCTTTACGTTTTTTTAAAGAATAAAACTAATTCATGATATTTTCTCCATTAAAATACGACATGCCATTATTTCGCCCTCCAAGCGAGGCATATTCGCTGATTATACAAATTACTCGTGGCTGCTCATGGAATCGTTGCGCTTTTTGTGAAATGTATTCGTCTAAGAAATTTGGCATAAAAAAACTTGATGACATCCTTAGCGAAATAAAACGAGCGGCACACTACGACAACTCAATACGCAAAGTGTTTTTGGCAGATGGCGATGCCATGGTGCTTTCTTTTAATAAGTTAATGCCAATTTTGCAAGCACTAAACGATGCATTTCCTAAACTGACTCGAATATCCGCTTATGCTCGTCCGAAAGATATTGCAGCCAAATCGAATGCCGAATTGCAACAACTTCACGAAGCAGGACTAAAAATGCTGTACGTAGGCGTAGAAACGGGTAATGATGATTTGCTTCGACGAATCAATAAAGGCGAAACAGCTGCTTCTACTCAAAAAGGCTTGCTGAAAGCCAAACAAGCAGGCATCAAGAGTTCGGTGATGATTTTGAATGGATTAGGCGGCAAGCAGTACAGTCAAGCTCATGCCATCGATTCAGCCAAATTGCTAAACATGGTGCAACCCGATTATTTTTCGCTATTGGTTTTGAGTTTTCCTTTTGGCGAAGAGCATTACAAAAAACGCTTTGATGGTGAATACATTCCAATGAATATCGTGGAATTAATCGAAGAAACCAGACAAATGCTTTTGCATACAGAGTTGCAACAGAGCGTTTTTCGTAGCGATCATGCGTCTAATTATTTGGTGCTGAAAGGAATCCTTGGTGCTGACAAACAAAAAGTTCTAACTCAAATAGATTTGGCATTACAAAACCCTGCTTTGGCTAATCTGCGTAAAGAATGGCAAAGAGGATTATAAGGATGAAAGTCTTATAAATCACAATGTTTTTTACATCAGTCCGTAAGTAATATTAAAAAAGTCTTCGACCTTATCAGTGTATGATTAATTTTGTTCACCCACGTTCTTCTTTTCGATTGGTTCAACTGTTTTTTTTGTTCCTATTAATTGTCGTGCAATTTTCTTGCAAAAAGTACGATGGTTGCATGAAACAGTCGGGCGAATCGATAGAAACACACCGACAACTCGACTATTTCGACGAAATTTTGTTGTACGATCATTTTGATGTGAGATTGTATCCAGATACGGTAGATCAAATTGTGTTGCGTGGTGGACAATATTTATTGCCATCCGTAGAAACACTTGTTACCGACAGCACACTTGAGATTCACAACAACAACTCGTGCCACTGGGTACGTAATTACGACGATTTAGTTTCGCTCGACATTCATTTTACTGATATTCACCGCATTCAAATACTCGGTGCAAGCAAATTACGCTCGGCTGATACCATCAAAAGCGATCCGATTACCATCGAATTTAGTACCGACATTGCCGATTGTGATATTACCGTCGATTGTAGGTATGCTGCTGTAAATATGTACGAAACGCATGGCAGTGTTATCGTTCGAGGACAAACAATTTCTGCCCGAATGTATTTGGCTGGGGCTGGCACATTGGATTTTGGACAATTGCATGCCCAACATGCATCGGTGCAACATCATGGTGCAGGAAAATTAGTTACTAATTCATATAAAACATTATATATCAATCAATCTGGAACGGGAAATATTTATGTAAAACAAATTCCTGTGCGGTTTCGGATTCTCGAAAAATCAGGAACTGGCAGAATTATTTTTGAAGGTCTTTGAACTTAATATTTAATTGTAATTATGATAAATAAACTAGTTTTTTTATGGCTAATTCTATTTCTCTTGGCACTCACCAATGCACGAAGCCAGTCGAATAATTATGTCAGTGGAGCTGTTTATCATGGTTTTGTGTTGCCACATCACAACGAAATGTTTGGTTTGATTGATAAGCGAGTCAATTCATTCGATCTTACGTGGAGCATGCAAAGTAGTGGGGGCAAGGCATGGCACTCGTTATACGATTATCCAGTGATTGGGCTTGGCGTGTTTTATTCGGACTTATCCAATGATGTTGTTTTTGGTAAATCCTATGCTGTCTATGCATTTATGGATCGTGTGTACCGACAGCAAAAAGAACGACAAATTACGTTTCGTACTGCCGTGGGAGTTGCTTATTTGACCAAACCATTTGATTTGGAGCAAAATAATCGAAACTTCATAATCGGCTCGCATGGAAATGCATTTATTCAACTGGGCTTTTTTGTACAAAAAAAACATTCCGAACGCTTCACGCTAACCAATGGACTGAGCATCACGCATGAGTCCAACGGCTCGCTGAAGAAACCCAATTTGGGCATCAATATTCTATCGTACAAAATGATGTTCAGTTTCCGAACCAACACGGAGACTGCATTACGCAAAGAATTGGAATTTACTCCTTTTTCCAAGCATTTTGAGTATGACTTGTTTGCCGCCATTGCTCAAAAACAGGCAGAAATAAACAGCGAATATTTTTATGTTCCAGTGTTGAGTGTTGATATTCGCCGCAGATATTCACTCAAAAATAGCTATGGCATTGGTTTTGATTTGTTTCGTGATTTTTCGAGAGACAGTTATTTGAATTCACAATTTGGGATTACAAGCCCAGAAACAAACGATTATTTGTATGCTGGCACACATTTGTCGTATAATTTTATTTTAAACAAATTTTCGTTTATTGCTCAATGGGGCTTTTTTGTCTATCGACGTGCCGAATTTTATCAATCAGTTTACCACCGTTTGGCTCTTAATTATCGGTTTACGAAATACACATCGATGCATGTTGGGCTAAAAACGTATTATGCCAAAGCCGATTTTATTGAGTGGGGAATTGGTTTGCATTTATAGCCATTTCTATTTTACCGAGTTAATGTTATTTGATTATTAGTGCATTATCTCTTTTTTTGAGACTTATTAGACAAAAAAAAATAGTAGAAAGTAGAAAGAAAAGCAGCATGTTTTAGGCTGAAAAGTATTGCTATTAACAAAAAACTTTTGACTTTTACTCTTATCATAAAACAGATAAATAAACTGATTAACAGCAAGTTTCAACTTCGGAAAATAGAATTATTCATAATGAAAAAAGTATGTTAGAATTAAAAGGAATTGATAAGAAGTATAAAGATTTTTCGATAAAAAACATTGATTTGAAAATCGAAAAAGGCGATTATTTTGTATTATTAGGGGCATCAGGGGCAGGAAAATCTTTGATTCTTGAAATTATAGCAGGCATTATTCGACCAGATAAAGGAATGCTGTGGTTTAATAATCAAGACATCACGCAACTTTCGATTCAGCAACGCCCGTTTGGAATTGTTTTTCAGGATTATGCTATTTTTCCGCATCTAACGGTGTTTCAGAATATTGCTTACTCGCTAAAAAAGAAGAAACTGAATAAAACAGAAATCCAACGCCTAGTAAACGAACAAGCAGCAGCAATGAATGTGGATCATTTGCTACATCGTAGCCCTAAAACGCTTTCTGGTGGCGAAAAGCAACGTGTCGCTTTGGCTCGTACGCTGATTGCAAAGCCCGAAATTTTGCTTCTCGACGAGCCGCTCTCTGCACTCGATATTCAGTTACAAGCCGACTTGCGACAACGGCTGAAGGAATTGCATCGTCAAGGGCAAACCATCGTGCATGTAACTCATAACTACAACGAGGCCATTGCATTGAGTAATAAAATAGGCATCATACAAGCTGGAGAGATTTTGCAAGCGGGCGAAATTCATAATATTCTGAATCATCCGAAAAATAAATTTGTGGCTGATTTTACAGGACATCCCAATTTTTTTGAAGGAAAATTGGTGAGACAAAACGATCAACTTTGGATAGAAATTGGAAAACATCAAATATTTGCCAGCACAAACGAACGTGAAGGTGAAGGCTCTATTTTTGTACGAAACGAAGATATTACGATTTATAAGGAGCAACAATTGTCGAGTGCGAGGAATAATTTGCAAGGAGTAATTATAGACATTGTGCCAAACTCGAATGGGGTAGAAGTGAAGATAAATGCCGATGGACTAGTATTTGTTGCTTTAATCACACAAATGTCGGTGAGGAAGCTTCAACTGGAAATCGACAAAACGGTATGGCTCTCGTTTAAGGCTAGCGCAGTGAAATTCTATAAAAACTAGGTCTTTGATCTTTTTGATGTTGTTTATGCAATTCTATAAATCCATTTTTTAAAAATAACTAATTAATTTTGTTCACACAATTTAGTGTATACTGAATTGCTGTTATAATTGTGATTTAGAAAATGAATTATTTTTTATTTGTTTTTATGAGTGAAAACAGGAAGAAAAGAAACGTTTTAAATTCATAATTAGGTGAGCATTTCAGTATAAAATAACAAATACCGAACGATGAATCCTATTCGATTGCCAGGTCTGCTTCTCATTGGGGGAGCAACACGTAACGTGGGCAAAACAAGCTTTACGACAACTATTATTCGACAATTTGCCATCCAACATGCCATTGTGGGGCTGAAAATAAAAACGCTCTACGAAGGCGACAGCTTTTTTCATGGAAAAGATAGAAATCCACTGGAGGGCGATTATCTAATTACCGAAGAAACTGATACAAAAAGTACCGAAGATACTTCGCGAATGCTGGCTGCTGGGGCGCAACGTGTGTTCAAAATAAAAACAAAAGCAACGCATCTGGCTGAGGCTTTTGCGCAATTGCAGCGAGAAATACAGCACGATGGCTTGTGGATTTGCGAATCCAATAGCTTGCGAGATGCTGTAACGCCTGATTTGTTTTTATTGATTAAGCATAAGCAAATGAGAGATATGAAGCCAAGTGCCGAACGCTTACAGCGTTTGTCCGACCAAATTGTATGGACGGATGGCGAACAGCATTTGTTTAACTTTGATAGTATAAAAGTTAAAGATGGGTGCTGGTTTCGTGTTTAAAGCATACTTTTTTGCTCAAAAAAAATACTGTAAAAACGGTGGTATAATCCCTAAGTAATACCAATTTAATATCAAAACACCCGAAATAAATTCAAAATATTTTTTTGTTTTATAATCTTCAAATGTTCAGCATAGCCGTAGCTACGGTTAAAATTTCAAGTGCAGTAAAACGGAAAAAGATAACGGATTTATCGGGTGTTTTGGTATTGAATTGGGATAACATGTTTTTTTTGAAAAAAAACTTTGATGAGGATAAACCATCGTAAGAAAGTTTTTCTTTATTTTTGGAAGCGCAAAATGCGATGTTGCTAAATATTTTATTACTTTTGTTTCAAAATTGACTCTCATAGACTATTTTATTGAGTACTAGTGATTTATGATCGTAAGATGTAGAAATTGCTGTGATTAAAAGTACTGTGTTGGGTTGGTTTTTACCTCAGATCTGATTATTCACTACAAAAAACACATACAAATGGACAAAATCAAAGTAGGGATCCTGCAAGAAACCAAAACACCACCAGATAGACGTGTAGCAATACCACCAAAGCAAGCCGTTGATTTATTAAAGAAATTTCCGAATGTCGAATTATTTATTCAGCCTAGCGAGTTGCGTGCGTATACCGACAAAGAATACACTGACTTAGGACTCACGCTATCCGATGATTTGACACATTGCGACATTTTGATTGGAGTAAAAGAAGTAGACATGCCTTCTTTATTGCCAAATAAAACATACTTATTCTTTTCTCATACAGCCAAAAGACAAGCGTACAATCGTCCGTTATTGCAATTGGTGTTAGAAAAAAATATTCGTTTGATCGATTACGAATATCTTACCAACCAAGACAACATGCGTTTGGTTGCATTCGGACGCTGGGCTGGCATTGTAGGTGCATACAATAGTTTGATAGCTTACGGACAACGGTTTGGAACATACGACATGAAGCGTGCAAATGCATGCCACGACATGGACGAGTTTTTTGACGAACTGGCAAAAGTGAAATTAGGCAAAAGTAAAGTTCTTATCTCAGGTGGCGGACGTGTAGCTCATGGAGCAGAAGAGGTTCTCGAAAAAATAGGTATTCCGAAAGTTAGCCCACAAAATTTTCTAAAAAAAGAATTTGACCATGCTGTATACACACAAATAGATCCATGGCATTACATGAAACGCAAAGATAAGGATGTATTTGATTTAGAACATTTCTTTAAGCACCCTTACGAATATGAATCGAACTTTCTACCGTACACCAAAGTAAGCGACATGTACATCGCCTGTCATTTTTGGGATCAACGTTCGCCTCGTTTCTTCACTGCCAAAGACATGCAATCAAGCGATTTTCGTATCAAAGTTGTTGGTGATGTCAGTTGTGATATTGATGGACCTATCCCGTCTACAATAAAAGCATCTACCATCAAAGATCCTTTCTATGGCTACAATGCGCTTACCCAAAAAGAAACAGATCCGTTTAGCGAAAATAATATTACAGTAATGGCTGTTGATAATTTGCCTGGAGAAGCTCCTCGCAATGCGTCGATTGACTTTGGTAATGACTTAATCGATACCGTATTCCCATCACTATTTGGGGAGGATTCCGAAGGAATTATCGAAAGAGCAACCATTACGAAAGATGGAAAATTAACTCCGAATTTTGTATATTTACAAGATTTTGCTGAAGGGAAAGACTAAGGTCTTACACCTTTTTTGATGTTACTTGCGCATTTATAAAACAAAACACCTCATAATACTCAATTATGAGGTGTTTTTGTTTATGATAAATTAAATAAGCCAACAAACCCTCCGAAGGACAAAAAATAATTGTATTTGTATACATTTGCGTAAGCTACATCAAAAAGGGCGAAGATCTAATAATTCGGACATTTCTGTTTGCAATTCAAAAGCTTTCTGTCTTGCTACTGCTGCAAAATCGGATGTTTGATCCGCATAA
Source organism: Bacteroidales bacterium (assembly GCA_029942205.1). Lineage (GTDB taxonomy): Bacteria > Bacteroidota > Bacteroidia > Bacteroidales > JAOZTL01 > JAOZTL01. Next base: position 16,157 of record JAOZTL010000004.1, read on the forward strand.
ATAATTCCTCTCGAAGAATTTACGATAAGCCCACAGTCTTTGGTCATTCCGTATTTTGCAACTTCTTGTAACCTTCCGCCTTGTGCTCCGACTCCTGGAACGAGTAAAAAGTTTTTTGGTACAATTTCCCTAATTCCCTTTAATTCTTTGGCTTTGGTAGCACCCACAACGTACATTATTCGTTCATGATTTGCCCATTCTTTTGATTTACGCAATACTTTCTCAAATAATTTTTCGCCATTATCCGTCATAAATTGAAAATCGGAAGCACCTTCATTGGATGTTAATGCCAACAAAATAACCCATTTATTCTCAAAACTCAAAAACGGATCAACCGAATCTCTCCCCATGTACGGCGCAACAGTAACCGAATCGAAAGCCAAACGCTCAAAAAATGCTTTGGCGTACATCGCAGAGGTGTTCCCGATGTCGCCACGCTTGGCATCAGCTATCAGAAAAATATCAGGATACAAGCTTTTGATATAACTAATCGTTCGTTCCAGGCTTACGAGTCCTTTTATTCCTTGACTTTCATAAAATGCAAGATTCGGTTTATAAGCAATCACCAAGTCGTGCGTCGCATTAATAATCGCTTTGTTAAACTCAAAAATAGGATCAACAGCTGTTTGCAAATGTTTTGGAATTTTTTGATAATCCGTATCTAAACCAATACACAAAAAACTTTTTTTTATTTTTATTTGCTCTACTAATTGCGAATATTTCATAGTCTATTATTTTTTGATGGATGTTTTTTTATACTTACCCATTCACGAAGTTTCCTATAAACCTGATTCTTTCAGTCGTTCGGTGTTTTCGGCTATTTGTAATTTGTCCAGAATTTCCTCCAAAGATCCATTAATGACTTCGTTCAGATTATAAAGCGTCAAGTTGATTCGGTGATCGGTAACTCTACTTTGTGGATAATTGTATGTTCTGATTTTTGCCGACCGATCGCCTGTTGAAACCATCGTTTTTCGTTTTGACGAAATCTCGTCCATGTATTTTTGATATTCGATATTATACAAGCGAGTCCGAAGTTCTTTCATGGCTTTGTCCAAGTTTTTGAGCTGCGATTTTTCATCTTGGCATGTAACCACGGTGTTAGTTGGGATATGCGTCAATCGGATAGCCGAGTAAGTGGTGTTTACCGATTGTCCTCCAGGTCCCGACGAGCAATAGGTGTCTTTTCGTATGTCGGCAGGATTAACCGTGATGTCAAACTCTTCGGCTTCGGGCAAAACAGCAACAGTAGCCGCCGACGTATGCACTCGCCCTTGTGTTTCGGTTTGTGGCACACGTTGCACACGATGCACACCCGATTCGTATTTCAATATGCCGTACACATTTTTACCTTTTACTTCAATAACGATTTCCTTGTAGCCTCCCGATGTTCCTTCCGATACTCTGGTGATATTCGTTTTCCAGCCTTTGTTTTCACAATATTTAGAATACATCCGAAAAAGGTCTCCAGCAAAAATACTTGCCTCATCGCCACCTGTACCTGCACGAATTTCCATTACCGCATTTTTATTGTCCTCTGGGTCTTTCGGAATCAGTAATAGCTTTATTTCTTCTTCAACCGTTTCCTTTTTATCTTGTAGCTCATCGAGTTCCATCTTTGCCATTTCTCGCATTTCTTCATCGTCCTCGGTGTTTATTATATCTTTTGCCGATTCGATATTACTCACAATATTTTTGTACACGGCATGAGCTTCTATCAATGGTTCTAAATCTTTGTATTCTTTATTTAGTTTAATAAAGCGTTTCATATTTGCGATCACATCAGGATCGGCTATTTGTTGTGCGACTTCATCGAAGCGAACTTTTATTGCTTCCAATTTTTCTAATAATGAATTTTCTGTGCTCATATTTTTTTGTATATTTTTTAATCAGAATGATTTACTCCACATGTAAACACTGGCATTAACGATTTTTAATACATTTAATGTCGCTTATGTTATTGTTTAAAATACATAAAACATTTATTTTGCGAAGTAAATTTGAATAGCTTTATTTGGAATTACAGACTTCGTCTGTTTTAAGGTTTTCGACCTATTTGTTATTATTTATACAATTCTACGATTAAGTAAGATTCATAATCGTATATTTATTTTTCGATAAGTCATTGATTGTAATGATTTTACACAAATGCGTAAGCAACATCAAATAAGTAGAAGATCTTATGCGAGAAAATTAAATTTGATCAATAAAAAAATGACTGATTGCTGCAAAGATAAAATTAAGCACGCAAAGAAGCAAATAAATACTTGTTTTTTTATAAAAGACAGTTTCTTTTATAAAAAAAAGGACGGTCTACCAAAACCGTCCTAAAAACTCAATTAACCTAAAACTTTTTATGAAAAAATAAATCAATACGCATTATCGAAATAGTGCATTGTATTGTCTCTTACTTTGTTCATAAGCAAAGATACTTCTAAGTATGGTTAAGAAAGATTAAGTATTGTTAATAAGTGTTAAACATTCATCTTTTCCATATTTGATTATCTATATTTGCCTTTGATGTATCGAAAACAAATAAGCATATTAATAACCGTAATGACATTGGCAATGGTAGGGTTAATCCTCATTCAAGCTAAATGGATACAAGATGCTATTCGGGTAAAAGAGAAGCATTTTGTGCAGTTAGTCAATCAGGCATTGACCGACATCATTACCAAAATAGAAGAACAAGAAACTGTTTTGCAAATTAGCAACGAAACGGTTCAGTTTACTGCCGATAGTAGCCAGTTGCGTTATCGGATGAATGATTTTAGTCATTTGGAGAGTTTACCTGTAACTCAAAATGAACAATCGGATATTTTTGTGTATGCAGACTCCACGCTGTACCGTGTGGAACAAATGGAGGATGATCAAAACAACACGACCTTACAAATCATATCGAAAGAAGAATTGCAAAATAGCTTGGCAAATAAAATCACCAACAAAACGGTGTTTGTAGAGAATATTGTAAATAAACTTATACGAAAGGAAATAAAACTAGAAGACCGATTGGACGAAATGATGCTTCTGAAAGTGATCGAAGATGTATTTGTCAATAAAGGTATTGATGCTGAAATTGCTTTTGGCGTGAAACGTGATAATGATGATTATTACATCACCAGTTCCGAATTTGATGAAGCGTATGCAGGGCAGCTTTTTGAAACCATTCTTTTTCCGAACGATATATTTTCTGATCCCAGTTATTTACAAATTTATTTTCCCGAACGGAATGAATTAACCTTGAATACCTTGCCTGCTCTTGCTTTTTTATCTTTAGTACTTACTGCCGTTATTATTGGTATCTTTGTGGTTACGCTCAGTATCATTTTCCGACAAAAGCATTTGTCCGAAATCAAAAACGATTTTATTAATAATATGACCCATGAATTGAAAACACCTATTTCGACCATTTCGCTTGCATCGCAAATGCTTAAAGATAAAAGTATTCCTATGGAGTCGAAAAATATCACAGCCATATCCAACATGATCGAAACCGAAAGTACACGTCTAGAAGGGCAAGTAGAAAAAGTGCTACAAATGGCTATTGTGAAAAAAGATGGCGTTCGGATGAAAACAAGAAAAATGGCGATGCATGAAACGATTCAAGTATTAGTGCATGATTATACCAAAAGATATTCAACAGGTGTATCCATACAAACTCGATTGGAGGCGCAAAGTGATATTGTTTTTGGTGATCCGACACACCTTACCAATGTACTGTCTAATTTGATTGATAATGCCATCAAGTATAACGAGCAAAAACCAATTATAATTATATCAACAAAAAATAAACGACAAGGTATTGCTATTTCTATTGCCGATAATGGAATAGGGATACACAAAAATAACCAAAGGCGAATTTTTGATCGTTTTTATCGAGTGCCAACAGGCAATATTCACGATGTCAAAGGTTTCGGTTTGGGACTGAGCTATGCTAAACGCATCGTTCAGGAACACGATGGCGATATTCGGATAAAAAGTGAAAAAGGAAAAGGGACGAAATTTACAATTTATCTGCCCGCAAATAAACATACGGTATGATTTGCGTTCCTAAATAGTACGAAGTATTTGAAATTGATTACAAATTTATTAATAAAAAAATAGCTTAGGAATAAGCATTAAATAAACTTTAAAATGGATAAACCTACACGAATATTACTTGCCGAAGATGACGTAAACTTAGGCTCTCTCCTGCATCAGTATCTTATTGCAAAATCTTATGAACCCGATTTGTGTCCTGATGGCGAACAGGCATACGATGCTTTTCTGAAAAATGAATACGATTTGTGTATCTTCGATATCATGATGCCAAAAAAAGATGGATTCCAATTGGCAAAAGATATTCGCTTAATAAATAGTAGTATTCCAATCATTTTTTTAACTGCAAAATCGCTCAAAGAAGACGTATTGAATGGTTTCAAGATAGGAGCAGACGATTATATTACCAAACCATTTAACATGGAAGAGCTACTTCTTCGTATAGAGGCGGTGGTGAGGCGCACCAATAAAACAAACCTAGCACAAGCATCTTCGGCTGGCACGTTTCAGTTAGGCAAATTTACGTTTGATCCCAACAAGCAACTATTAACTACCGACGAAACGAGCAAAAAACTGACAACTAAAGAGTCTGACCTGCTCCGTCTGCTTTGTAATAATCTGAATAATGTGCTGGAACGTAATTTTGCTCTCAAAACAATTTGGAAGGATGATAACTATTTCAATGCGAGAAGTATGGATGTGTATATCACTAAATTACGCAAACATATCAAAGACGAACCTCGTTTGGAGATAATCAATGTGCATGGAAAAGGTTATAAACTGATTTTTTCGGAATAAAGTCTGCGACCTATTTGATGGTGCTTACGCTGCTCTGTTATAACTGAAGTGAAATTGATTTTTGGATTTTTTATTGATTCGATTACTTGTACGTATGGGTTTTACGGCGATTCGTTGTATATCGGTATAAAGGTTCTTTACACCCTCTGGATATTGAATCAAATAGTTCTTTTTTCCTATATAAATTGTAACTTTTTAAACTTATTTGATTATTTTTATCATTTAAGGTGCACGTGTTTCCAAGAAGTTCACTGTATTCAAATATTACCATATTGTTAGCAATTTTGTCTTCGAAAAGGGCTAGATTTGATAACCATACTCTAACTTTCATGAGGCCTGAAATCACACATAAAGCACATTTAAAATGCCATAATAACACTTAATTATGGTGTTTTTGTGTGAAATATTCTAGATTAGCTTATTTCTAAAACACGTATGCCGTTAGATGCTGTTTTAAAGCGTATTAAGCAGCATTGTTGTAAAAATTCACTTAGCTTTGTCAAAATAATTGCGAACTTCGAAGTATGAAGAGCTACAATATTAATCGTTAGCAACAACCTGATAAATGATGAAAAAGAACAGAAAATATATTATTTGGATTGGAATAATAGCAATTCTATTTGTAGGTTATTTTATTGTAGACAGTTTTCTATTCAATGGAGTTAAACCGAGAATTATAAATAATAATGGGTTTCAAGCAAATTATTTTGTAAAAAAAGACACAGAGAAAAAAGCATCAATAGTTCTAATAGGTGGTGGACAATGGGGAGATTACTGGGGGCAACAATTTGCCAATAGAGGATACAGTGGTTTATCATTACCATATACCCGAAGAGAAGGTTTACCAAAATTACCAGAAGAAATTAATTTAGAATATTTTGAAAAAGCTTTAGCATGGTTGAAAAAACAGCCAGAAGTGGATCCAGACAAAATAATTGTGATGGGAGCATCAAGAAATGCTGAATTATCACTAGTGATTGCTT
>JAOZTL010000005.1:0-3593 GCA_029942205.1 Bacteroidales bacterium
ATTTTTCTGACTGCAAAAACTGAAACCGAGGATATTATAAAGGGCTTCCAACTAGGTGCAGCAGATTATGTAACAAAACCATTTAATTCCGATGAACTTTTATCTCGTGTACACACTCATTTAGAGTTAAAAAATAAGACCGAAATACTAGAAAATATCAATTTAGATCTCGAAAAAAAGGTAGATGAACGAACCGAACAGCTGCGTAAATTAAATACAGAATTAAATTTTAAAAATCAAGAACTAGTCGAAGCAAATAAAAAACTATCTCAATTGGATACAGCAAAAACTCAATTTCTCCATCTTATTAATCATGAACTACGAACACCTCTTAATGGCGTACTTGCTTTTTCTAAATTACTGGAAGACTTGGAAATGACTGATGAACAAGCAGAATATATAAAATATATAAATATTTCAGCCGAACGATTGAATAAATTGGCAGAAACATCAATACTTATAACAACCTTACAAGCAAAAAATTATATTAACACTATTGAACAATATAATTTACATCAAATAATAGATCAAGTAATTCAAGAAAACTTACTCGAAGTAACTGAAAAAGAACTAAATATTCAAGAATCATATTATCCAGACAAAAACATTTTGTTAAAAACAGATAAAAATTTACTTATTAATTTTTTACGAATAGCCATTGACAACGCTATAAAATATACAAAATCTAAAAGTAATATTAACGTAAATACACAACAGGCTATTAATAAAAAAATAACTATTGAAGTAAAAGATCAAGGTTGTGGATTTAGCGATGATTTCTTAAATAATAATTCATCTGATTTGTTTTGGTCAGGCGATAGTTATCGTCAAACGAGTGGTTTTGGCTTAGGACTTTCTGCCGCTAGGCTAATTGCAAATCAGCTAAATGCTGAATTTATCATAAAAAATAATGACAACGAAGAAGGTGCTTCTGTTGTTTTAATTATTCATCCTTTGTAAGCAAAAAAAATCCTGATAAATTAGCTCTATCAGGACATAATTAAACTATAATATATTTTTATTTTTCTGTATCAGAAATATCCATTAATATAGTTAATTCTTCTACTGAGAAAACTTTATCTATACTTAAAATCATAATAAAACGATCATCAACTTTAATCATTCCATCTAAAAAATCATTATTATAATTATTTCCAAATTCAGGAGCTGCTTTTATATCTTTTTCAAGAACTTCAAATACATCTTTTACTCCATCAGCAATTGCTCCTAAAACTATATTTTGATCATTAATAACCAAATCGAGAACAATTATAACATATTCTTCACTTTTATCTCTTTCAGACATGTTAAATTTCAAACGAGTATCTATCACAGGAAGAATTTCGCCCCTAAAATTTATAATCCCTTTAATATATTCTGGAGTTTGTGGTACTTCTGTTATTTTCTGTTCTTGAAGAACTTCTAATACTTTCTTTACTGATAATGCAAAATATTCTTTTCCTAATCGAAATGACAGAAAAGTATGTTTATTTGTTAATAACGTATTTGCCATAACTTGTTTTTTATAAAGTCAAATAAGGTTTATTTTTTCAATATCGTTGACATTAGTTTATTGGTATCCAGTACGAGTGCCAAACTTCCATCACCAAGAATACTTGCTCCTGACAAAAACTCTTGATTTTTAAACACTTTCCCAAGTGGTTTAAGTACAGCTTGATGCTCTCCTATTACTTGATCGACAACTAATGCAAATTTTCGTTCATTTTTACTTATTACTACTAATTTCGTTTTTTTAGGTGATTCACCTGAAATATTAAATTCGTCACGTAAATAAATAAATGGAATCAAGTCATTTTTATAATCGACTTGTTTGTTAGATGTTTTAAATAAATTATCAAACATTTCTGTCGTACACATTTCAATTTCGGAAAGAGCAATCAAGAAATATGATTTTCCTACTCTTACAAGTAAAGCGTCTATAATCGAAAGAGTTAGTGGTAATTTTAGAGTAAAACTTGTTCCTAAACCTACTTCCGAATCCACTTCTATTTCTCCACGCAAATCCGTAATTTCTTTCCTTACCACATCAAGTCCTACGCCCCTACCCGATACTCCTGTAATTCGTTGAGCTGTAGAGAATCCTGGTTTAAAAATCAAACTCAATACTTCTTTATTACTTAACTCATCACCTGTTTTTATCAATTTTTTTTCTACGGCCTTTTCATGTATTTTATCTGCATTAATCCCACCACCATCATCTTGAATTTGTATAAAAACATTTGCGCCAGAATAAAATGCAATAAATCGAATAATTCCTTTTCGTTCTTTTCCTCTTTCTATTCGCAACTCTGGTTCTTCAATTCCATGATCTAAACTATTGCGAATCAAATGCATAAGAGGACTTTCTAATGCATTTATTATTGTTTTGTCTAATTCAGTATCTGTTCCTTCAGCAACAAATTCAACTTCTTTATTTAAGTCTAAAGCCAAATCTCTAACCAATCGTTGCAATTGTAACATCATGGTGTCTACGGAAACTAGGCGAATGGATAGTGCATTGTCTCTGAATAATTTAGATAGTTTCACTAAATTCTCGACAATTTTACTTAATTCAGGATTTCCTAATTTTTCCGAAAATAATTCTAGTTGAGCTTTGGTTGTAACTAATTCGCTAACTAAATTTATCAAATCATCTAACTTACCAGAAGAAACTCTAATGCTATATTTTTTCTTTTTTTGTGTATTGAATGGGTCTAATAAATCTTTCTTATCAACTAACTCAACATCATTTTTCTTAACAAGCTCCTCTTTATCAATCTGTTGCAAATTCATATTTTCTTGCAACATATTATATATAGTCGTAATATTTTCTATGTCTACTTTTTTATTTCCTTTGCCTAATTCTGCTAAAAAATCTTTCTGTTTCTCAATTGGCTCATCTGTCAATTCTATTATTTCAAATTCATCTTCCATTAGGAACATAAACACGTCCTCAAGTTCCGATTGATCGCTAATAGTAACAAAGAAAACATCCCAACAAAACAGTGATAATTTTATATCTAATTGGTATATAGAAGGTAAATTTGAAGCTATTGGTCTTACTTTAGCATTACCTAAATCAAGAATTTCACTAAATAAAGCAAGTGGATTAACTCCTCTTCTTAGTAAATTTTCATTAGGTTTCAGTTTTATAAAAAAACGCTTAAATTCGATATTTGAACGTTTTTTTGATACTTTTTTTTCAGAAAAACTATTTTTTTCTTTTTTTTCAGGATCAACAACAAAAGCTATATCATTCAGTAAATCAGCATACTGAGTGCCACATTTTTCTAAACTATCATTATCTTCTAATAGATTTTTAATACAATCAACAGAAAGCAAAGTAATTTCGAGTATGTTTTTATCTAATTTTAATGAGCCTTCTCTAATTAAATCATATAAATTTTCCATGTGATGAGTTAATTCACCAACATGATCGAATCCATACATTCCTGCTGTACCTTTCAATGTATGCATTACTCTAAAGATCTCATCTATAATATTTTGATCTTCAGTATTTGTCTCTAATACCAAGAGTCCTTGTTCTAGCTCTACGATAAGATCATTTGCATCAAGAACAAATTTTTCTCTAA
>JAOZTL010000005.1:3603-19423 GCA_029942205.1 Bacteroidales bacterium
GTCAATTAAGTCACTACTCATATCCGTTGGGGATTTTTTATGTTATAGCCAATGATTTTTTTATTATTACCAGAAATTTCTCCATTTTAAATGGTTTTTGTACCCATCCAGTAACTTGTGCATCTTTTGCTAATTTTTTCTTTTTTTCATCCGTTTCGGTTGTAAGCATTAGTATCGGAATAAACTCATAATCAGGCATTTTCCTTATTTCTTTGACAAGCTCGACTCCATCCATTACAGGCATATTATAATCAGTAATGACTAAATCTATTTTTCTACCATCAAAAAATTTCAAAGCTTCTTTACCATGCTCTGCTTTTAGCACATTGAAGCCTGATTTTTGTAGAGTAAATTCGATTACCCACCTTGTATTTTCAAAATCATCAACAACAAGAATTGTTTTTTTCATACGTATAAGTTTATATGCTATTCAAAAAAGACTAGCAACAAGCTAGATTCAGAATATTTATTTGTATTTTGGTCTATTTATTTCTCTAAGATAATATTTTTTATCCAAATAACGAACATTATATGGATTATTTTTCAATCCCTTTTTATGAATAAAATAATGTAAACAAAAATATTGCCAATAACCAAAATCAACTTAATGCTTTTTTAATAATTGGCATTATTTTATCTATCACAAATGGTTTTTGAATCCATCCTGTTATTTTTTCATCAAATGCAGCCTGTTTTTTTTCACTATTCCGAACAGACGACAGTAATAAAATGGGAATAAATTCATATTTTTTTATTTTTCGTACTGCTTTAATCAATTCTATTCCATTCATTATTGGCATTTCATAATCGGTAATCAACAAATCAATATCTCGCCCATCAAAATAGCTTAAAGCGATTTGAGCATTACGTGTAGTTAATACTGTAAAGTCAGATTTACGCAATTCTGCGGCAACAATTTCATTACTTATCTGAAAATCATCTACTACTACAATCGTTTTTTTCATCTTACTTATTTTTTTAACTTATTTTTTTCTTTGTTGAAAAGGGATAGTATTATTTTTTTATCTGCCTAAATTTTAGAGCCTCTCGTGCAAGAACGATTACTTACTCTTAAATCTTTCCTTATAACTAATAACAAAAAGAATGCAATAATTATCCTAAATCGATTTTAAAAAATAAAATATCAGTAATTACTTGCTGGAATAATACAATAAATACTGATATACAGTAACTTACTGTTCTTGAATTTTATTTAGATTCTAAATTGTCCTATTGCTTAGCTAATAACAAATTAAGGAATATTTATTGTAATAATAAAAAATAATTTACCTTATTATTTTATTTAAGCCTCGATACAAAATTAATTAGTTGTTTGTTTATTAAAATGTTCAATTTTAATAATTTATAAAACACTAGCTTACAGATGGATATTCACATATAAAAAGGCAACACTTTAATTATTTACAACTATATAATATAAATAGCATTAAGGTATTCGTTCTTTTTGATATTACTTATGCAAAGCTGTTACAATTCAAAAAATATAGATACAATTACTTTTCGTCAAATACATTTAATTAGGTCAAACACCTTAATTATCGACTTAAATGTACAACTTTTTTTTTAAAATCCAATTATCGAAATGAAAATACATACGATTAACGAATTATTTTTTAAATAAATTAAGAATAGCCCAAAAATAACATTTTTCATTAAAACACTAAAGATCAATTTGTTATATATAATAAAATTCATTAATGAAATTTTTTAGACTTTTTTATTCTTAAGATTATTTTTTTTCTTATTTTTTTTCATTTACTTTGAGTTTTCAGCAAGGAAATTGTATACTTCTTAAATATAATAATAAATAAATTTTGATATGGGAAGAATTATTGCACTCAGTAATCATAAAGGCGGAGTAGGGAAAACAACGTCGGTAGTAAATATAGGTGCTGCTCTGAATAAATTAAATAAACGTATTTTATTGGTAGACATGGATCCACAGGCAAATTTAACACAAAGTTTAGGTGTTGAAAATCCTGAAAACACTATTTATGAGGCACTTAAAGGAGAAAATGAGCTTGACCCTATCGAAATTCAAGAAAATTTTCACTTAATAGCTTCTACATTAGATCTTTCGGGTGCTGAAATGGAATTAAGTAATGAAGCAGGACGTGAATTTTTATTGGCAGAATTACTTAATCCAATCAAAGATAACTACGATTATATTCTCATTGATTGTCCTCCTTCGCTTGGATTACTAACAATCAATTCATTAGCATGTGCCGATGATCTTTTTATTCCATTGCAACCGCATTATTTGGCAATAAAAGGGCTTACAAAAATCATCGAAGTAAAAGAGAAAGTAAAAAAACGAATTAATAAAAAAATAGAAATAACAGGAGTTTTCATTACATTATACGACAAACGCAAGGTATTGCATCGAGATGTTGTGGAAACAATCAATACATATTTTGACAGTAAAGTCTTTAATGCAAGAATTCGTGATAATATTTCATTAGCAGAAGCACCTAGTGTTGGACTTGACATATTTAGATACTGCCCAACCTGTTATGGATCAATAGATTACATGTTGCTAAGTAAAGAAATTCTTAAACGTTTTAATGACAAGTAGCTATGGCAAAGAAAAATTTCAAAAGTGGTCTTGGTAGTTTAATTCAAGACACTCGCTTAAATTCGGAAAAAGAAGAAGAAAAAAAAATAGAGTCTCCCGAAAAAAAGAAAGCAATACAAACAGAAGAAGCAATTTCTGAAGAAAAAAAACATTGGTATGCTTTGAAAATCAAAGATTTAAAAAAAGAACTACATTTATGGCGAACAGGAAAAATGACAATGGCTAAATTTGCACAAACGCTAAAAGACTTGGAAATGGAGTACGATGAAACAGAGCAACAACTTGTAAAAAAAGAAGCTTAATTTCTTATAATCAGTATTTACAGAAACTGAAACAGTGTATTTTTCTTATTAAAGAATAGTTATTTGGTAAATTTGTTTTGTTTTTGAATCAATTTTATATCTATCATCTAATCGATGTCTCAATATCCAAATAATATTATTTGATGATTCTAAAACATACACATTTTGTTTGTCAATTAAATCTATCTTTTTATCAATCAAAAAATCACTTACTTTTTTTCTATTTTTCATTCCCAAAGGAACAAACCAATCACCAGCTTTCCATTTACGCAAAGTAAGTGGAAAACTTAATTTATCAAAATCCAACATCACTATTTTTGCTTTTCGTACAAGCTCAAATTCTTCATTCTTCTGAATTACAACAAACTGCATATTCAACGGGATTTTCAATATTTTCTGTTCTTCATTAATGGTAATCACCATTTTTTCAGAATTAGCTATTTCACTAATAATCAGCTTATTCCTATCTTTAATTAAACAATAACTTGAAGTATTAAATTTTTTTCCTGATTCGGCATCCAGACTTTGAATAATTGAATCTACTTGTGTTTTTGTAAATCCGTAAACCTTAATAAACTCATAAAGATAAGTGTGCTTACTGTCTAATTTTTTAAATTTATTTATATTAATGTATGTTTTAGTCTTTTGTACCGAAATACATTCTGCTTTTTTTTGCTCAATGCTTTGTAAATAAATCGTTTCGATTTCGGCAAAACGATTCAGATTCGCTTGCATGGTTTGTCTTATTTTTGGATTCAATTCCTCAAAAATAGGCAAAATTTGTTGTCTTATTTTATTTCGTTTAAAAATCAATTCGTTATTAGATGAATCTGTCCTATACGCTAAATTAGAATTATACATAAACTGCTCTATTTCAGTTCTTTTCAAAAACAATAGCGGTCTCACTACACTTTTATTTTTCGTTCGAATCCCTACTAGCCCACGGATTCCTGTTCCTCGCACCAAATTTAACAGCATCGTTTCGATAGAATCATCCAAATGGTGAGCAATAGCAATATACTTATAATCAGCTTCTTTCCTAATTTTATCAAACCATTCGTAACGTAAATCACGAGCAGCCATTTCTATCGAGATTCCATTTTTTTTAGCATATTGTTTTGTATCAAATGATTTTAAGTGAAATGGGAGAGAATATTCATGAGCTAATTCCCTAACAAATAGTTCATCATCATTAGATTCTTTTCCTCTCAAATTAAAATTACAATGTGCAATGCCACAATCCACACCAATCTCTGAAAGTAGGTGTAAAAGTAAAACAGAATCTGCACCTCCACTCACTCCTACCAGCAAGCGATCGGTCAAATCGAATAGTTTTTCTTCCGCTATAAATAAAATCAAAGAATCAGATAAATCACTCATATTCATTATTTTACAATTAATTCAATAATGTTTTTCGCATTGCTTCTGCTTTCAGCATGCATTCGTCAAATTCCTGCTCGGGCACCGATTTGTCGGTAATTGCACCGCCTACAATAAACGACAAATATTTTTTTGTTTCATTATACAAAATACTGCGTATCACTACATTAAAGTCAAAATTCATTTCTGGATCAATATACCCAACTGCTCCTGCATAAAGCCCTCTTTTTGTTTTTTCAAATAGCTCGATTAATTCCATCGCTCGTACTTTAGGTGCGCCAGTCATCGATCCTGGCGGAAAACACTTTTTTATAGCATCCAAAAAATGATATTTTTTCGATAATTGCGAACTTACCGTCGAAATCATTTGATGTACTTGAGAAAAAGTATATACTCCAAAAAGTTCATCAACTTGTACCGTGCCTCTTTCTGCTGTATGCGACAAATCGTTTCGCACCAAGTCCACAATCATCACATTTTCAGCCTGTTCCTTCTCATTATTTCTCAGTTCTTCTTTGATACGATCATCTTCTTCTTTTGTTTTTCCTCGTCTTGCAGTACCTTTTATTGGTTGTGAAATTAATTTATTTCCTTTTTTCTTTAAAAACCGTTCAGGACTAGCAGAAAGTAAATAGTTTGCATTATTTTTATACAAACAAGAAAATGGGGTTGGCGAAATTTTCTGCAATTTACTAAAAATATCAAGCGGATTTATTTTTATTTTTTCCGAATAAAACTCTTGGCAGTAATTTAATTCATAAATATCTCCACGCTTGATATGCTTTTTTATTTGTTTTAGATTTTCTAAATATTCTTTTTTCGTTATTTTTGCGTGCAATTTTATTTTTGTCTTCCTCGATTTGTTCCATTCGTCATCAAAATAGAGTATTTCATCAAAAATAGAATAAATTTCGGTTTTCGTTTCTTTTAAATATTGAATATGCACATTATTTTCATCTAAAAGGAAAACAAATTTGGGCTGAAAAAAGGATAAATCATCAAATTCTAAAGTATCAGCATTTTTTGATTCCAAATTTTCTAATTCATTTTTCAAATCATAAGAAAAATAACCAAATAGCCAGTCCTTTTTTTTATCAACAAATATTTTTAATTGGTCAAAGCTATTTTCGGTTCTAACTAGCTGAAAATGATCGACTACCCCTACTCCTAAAATTACGTCATAATCTCCATCTCCTCGTTCATTACTATCCAAAAAAGCAAAATTAGAAAAATGCATTGCCCATGATAATAGTTTTTTTTTGAATAAAAGTGTTTCTTTTAACGCAAATGTTTCTATTTTTCTCATTATATAAAAATAAAAAAAAGCACTCAAAAATTAAGAGTGCTTTCTTGAGGTCTTCGACCTATTGATGTTGCTTACGCAATTATGTAAATTCCACCTATAAGGTCGTTACTTGAATTTATTTTGCTAAATAAGTAGCAATTCCTTCGTGAGTTGCAACCAAACCTTCTTCACCTTCGTGCCAGTTTGCTGGACAAACTTCTCCGTTTTTTTCAAAAAATCGCAATGCATCTACCATTCGTAATACTTCGTTTACGCTACGTCCCAACGGCATGTTATTTACCACTTGGTGTTGCACAACTCCCTCTTTATCAATAAGAAACAAACCACGATAAGCTTGTGGTGTTCCATTAAAAACCAATTCACCATCGTCAGAATAGTCGTATCCACCTGCTAAAACGTCATAATTTTCAGCAATTGTTTTTGACTGATCCGCAACTAATGGGTATTTCACTCCTTTGATGCCACCATCATTCAAGTCTGTCTGCAACCATTTCCAGTGCGAGAATTCAGAATCAACCGAACAGCCAACCACTGCAACGTCTTTTTTATCAAACTCTTCCATCTTTTCTTGAAATGCTAAAATTTCAGTTGGACATACAAATGTAAAATCTGCTGGATAAAAGAAGAAAACTACATATTTTTTCCCTAAATACTGATCTAATGAAAAATTTGCTACTGTTTCGCCTCCATTAACTACTGCTGGAGCTTCAAATAAAGGGGCTTTTTTGCCTACTAATACTGCCATAAAATGTTTTTTTTAATTATTTAAGTATCTGAATACTCTAAAAATATTTAGACTACAAAGGTATCTTTTTTTATTAAAAACAACAGACTTCTCGTACTAAAATTTCAGCCTTTAATCAAAAAAAGAAAAATTTAAAAAAGCTGGACTCTTTTTTGTATAACAAAGATAAGGTCTTCAATCAGTTTAATATTGCTTCGTATTTTATTCTATTATATTTACAAACAAATAGCAAAATAAAAGCATATATTTTCACTCTTTTAGGGTGAAATATTTGACCTATTTGATCTTACTCAACCATTGGAATTTACAGAATTATATAAGCAACATCAAAAAGATTGACGACCTTAATCTTATAATTATTACAAAAATAGCAGAAACACAGTTAGAAAATTATAATATTAAGCATAATCTAACGTTTTGAAATAAAAAATATTTAATTTTGCATAAAATAGCTATGCGATTCCACAAAATTATAGCACAAACCAAACCAAATAGAAAACATAAGCCAAAATGAGAAATATATCTATCATTTCAGCCTTATTATTAAGTATAATAATGTTTTATAGTAGCTGTTCTAGCGATGGTAACCCGTACACAATCTACAAAATATATAGAGAAGGAGCTTACATTCGGCTAGATGGCGGTGAATTATCGACAAGCTGTCGCCCTGATTCATTGGTAACAGTAACGTCATACAATGCAGAAATAAAAGGATTTTTCACTTATGCTGATGGCGATACTGTCTTATACTACGGTCATTGTTGGTCTACAAGCCCTGACCCACGAGTGGCTGTTGATACAATGCGCAGTCGTTTTAGTTCGAATGATCCCACAAATTTTGATCCTGCAACGATTATTGACACAAGAACAGCACATATCGGTTTATTAGCACAAAATACAACGTATTATTTACGATCTTACGTCATTACGGGCACGCCACAAGGCAAACCAGTAGATACTGGCTATAATCCTGAAACGCTAGTTTTCAATACATTACCACCGATTAATGAATGGGAACAGCGTAATAATTTTAACGGTTCGGCTCGTGTTGATCCTATTTCATTTACCATTGGCACAAAAGCTTATATTGGCACAGGCGACATTGGTAATCAGTTTACAAATGATTTTTGGGAATATGACTCCTATCAAGAACAATGGAAACAATTAGCAGATGTTCCTGGTTTTAAGCGTACTGCGGCTGTTGGTTTTTCAATTGGCAGCAAGGGTTATGTTGGTTTGGGTGCGATCAATAGTGTCGATAAAGTATCCGATTTCTATGAATATGAGCCATCTTCTGGAATTTGGGCTCCATTAGAATATCCGTTCAATGGATTTCCTCGTAGCCATGCCATCGCATTTTCGATTGATGTAAATGACGATGGAATTACCGACAGAGCATACGTCGGATTGGGAGAAGCAAACAGCCCAAAATATGATTTCCATGAATTTAATCCTAGCAATGCCGCAATTGGAGATGCCGTTTGGCAACAACGAACGAGTCCATTTCCGAGTGGTCCTGGACGCACGCGTTGTATCTCGTTTTCAATAAGTTCTATCGGCTATATTGGTCTAGGAGTTGATGAATATGGGAATTTTCTTAAAGATATGCGAAAATATAATCCAATTTTTGATAGTTGGTATCAAGTGTCTGATTTCCCAGGCGAAGCACGTGCCAATGCTGTTGGTTTTGAGATAGATAATCAAGGCTATATTGGTATGGGGGATAACATAACTATCTCAGGTACAGGATCAATGTTTAGTGATTTTTGGGAATACGATCCATTTAACGATCGTTGGTTTGAGCGTGCTAGTTACAAAATAAATAGCGAAAATACACTTCCAAAATATGTAACCGAAGCCACTTCTTTTTCTATCGGTCGGCAAGGTTTTGTTGTAGGTGGTCGTGTTCCGCTTGGTACAGATACCGAATTAAGTAGAGAAGTATGGACTTACAGACCTTATGGTGATTAAAAAAAACTGAAAACCTAACATATAACGAACGACATTAACGAATGAAAAAAATAATTTTATTTATACTAATTTCTTCTTTAACCAATAAGGGCTTAGCTCAATTCAACGAATTTCAGTATTTTACCATGCGAGCTGGCATGATACATAATATAGGGTTAGAAATGCCAAAAGTATATAATGACAGATATTTAGCTACACCATCGGGTTATCTTCGCTTAGAAAATGTTCAAGTAACAACCTATACTATGGGAGCGCATGCAGGTTTATTTTTCCATTATGACTTTACAGATAAACAAGGTGTCATGTTTGGAGGTGAAATAAACAACTATGGCGTAAAATATCAATACGTAACTTCAATCAAAAATTATGGACTCATTGAAACCCATAATTTATATACCATTGGGATTCCTGTTTTTCTAAAATTAGGAATGGAAATGTATGATAATCAAGCCTATTTCTTTATCGGAGCTCAATATAATCTGAATCTAAAATTGAAAGAAACTCAAAATATTGATTGGGAAACAACAGCTAGTAATAGCTATTTTTTAGCAGAAAATCAAATAAGTACCGAGAATTTCATGCTTATACTTGGTTTTAATTTTTTTGTTTTTAATTTTGAATTAGATTTTTCGCCACAGAATTTTTTCAATACCGAATATGCATACGAAATTAGTCCCGATAATATGACCTACCCATACGCATCACAACCTAAAAATCTAATTTTTTTTAAAACATCATTCAGTATTCCTCTCAATGATTGGGCTGAAACTAAAAATTATAAATTTAAAAAATTCATGAGGAAAGTAAAATTTTGGAGATAATGAATTTCCGTATTTCTATACTTTCTAAAATTTATACTAAAATGCTGCAATAATTTAGTATAGAAAATATAAATCAAAAAAATCTCATTAATGAAACTATCAAATTTATCAAAAAAAAAAGTTCTATTATTTTTCAGCTCTTTTCTATTAACAGTACTTCTAAATATTTCGTGCAACGAAGACCAGAATAGTAATGAGGACGAAACGATAGATCAAACACAATTGGAGCGGACACACGACAAAGTTCGTGTTATTTTTTACTCACTGCCTTCACCTATAGAAGTATCTATGGTACTTGAAAGTTGTGGAGCAGAATATGTTCCTAGTTTATTAAACCCAACAAACAATATCGATCGTTACAACACCTCGTTCAGTATGGCGATCAATTTGGGTATTTATGGTGCAGATCTGAGTTATGCAAGCATTAATAAGCAAGCACAATCAACACTTAACTACATGAGTGCCAGCCTAAAACTTTCGGAAGAACTTGGTATCTTAGAAGCAATTACCGATGATCAACTCAAAATAATAAGTGACAGCATCAATAATCATGATGCTATTTTGCATATTATATCCGAAACATTCATGAAGTCAAATTCTTATTTGGAAGAAAATTCACGACCAGAAATTGCTGCTGCAATTATTTCTGGCGGCTGGCTCGAAGGTTTGTACATTGGCTCACAATTAGCCATTATGTCTGATAGGAATACCGATTTAATTAATCATATTATTGGACAAAAATACGCACTTGAAGACTTATTAGGATTACTTAGTATTTATAATGATGATAAAAACATCAAACAAATAATAAAAGAAATAAAATCAATACAAATAATATACGAAACGCTTGATAATACAAACAATAAAGTGCAATTCACTAAATTATGCGAAAAAGTAGCAAGTATTCGGAACAAATATATTGAATAACGCTTCAAGCTTTTTCACTTATGAGAGATTCTTATAAATAATAAAACAAAATTATTTGTATATTATTTACTTACTTGTAAATCATTGATTAATTAATATTATATAAGTGCGTGAATAACTACAAAAAGATCGAAAATTTTAATTAATTTAGTTAAACACAACTGTTTTTTTAAACTAAATACTTTAAAAGTTGTCGATACAAAAATAGAAATAAATTTTAACTCTATCGTTTTTAAATTATTGAATAATTTGAAAATACAATAAATATATTTTAAAATGACATCAAAAATAAAATTCCTTCTAATTTTTTTACTTTTTAATTTTGCAATAAATTCAACTGCTCAATGTAAATCATTTGCTGAAGTTCAAGCAGAGAAGCTATTAGGAAACTACATACAAAGTGGTCGCTATAATGCATTAAAACTAGATGAAGGAGATGAAATGCTCATGTACAAGACTCTTTCGCCTGGATTAAATTATCGTTTTATCGTAATTGGATCAAGTGATTTGCCTGCAAATATAGAATTCAAAGTGCTGGATTGGAATAAAAATGTTCTTTTCGACAATAAGAAAAATAATTATGTCAATCACTGGGATTTTAAAAGTGCTCAGAATCAACGTGTTCGCATTTGGGTAAAAGTACCTTTAGTGAATGAATCAAAAAGACCTCTTCGTGGGTGTATTGCAATTATCACTGGATTTAAAAGAAGTTCAAAATAGGCTTTTCTAAGAAATTGAAAATAACAAAAATTTTAGTCCACTCTAAAAATTTAGTCTGGACTAAAATATTTTTTTCTTAATTTTCTTCTTTTCGATATATTCTTTTAGCATCTTCAGCTTCTATTTGAGAGCTAAATGGTCCAATTGCTAAGTTTTTAAACATCAAGCCCTCAATCATTAAGCTGTAAAAAAGATCTACCGAGCCTTGCGCAACCCTTGCTGGTGTACGCTTAAATCTATAAGCTTTTGTTCTGCTATTCATCTCAAATTTCAAGAAAAACCAGAAAACATCTTCTTGTTCTACAAATTCAGCAAACGCCTCTTGCTTAAGCACTGCTATTGAATCTGGTTTTTTCAAAACACCATACATTTCTTGTGCATGTTTCGCAAATTTAGGATCGTCATAGGGTCCTACTGGCAATTTTGATCCTTTATTTAGATACGTCCATAAGTCCTTTTCATAATCTTCTAACTGTCCATTTTTTATATTATTTCCCATTTTCCGTACCGTATATACTGGTCTGCCACTTGGCTGATTGTATTCTTTGAGCGGTTTTATCTCTGGGCGAATGTAAAACCAATAGACAATTCTGTCTTCATCATCACTTGAAGATCTCTTATTTTGAGCTAATATTTGATTGCTAAATGTAGAAAACACAAAAAAAGCAATAAGAAAGAATTTTAATTTATTCATTTTAATGAAAATTAATTATATTTATTAATAATAATTATACAAAATACACAACTAAAACAAGTATAATAAAATAACGCTTCTATAAAGAATAAATTGTAAAAATATAAGGTCTTAATATTTTTTATTGAGTAAAAACTGTTCAATAGCTATCTGTGCCCGCACTTTAGGTTCTGAATTTACTATCGAGATGTTCTCACATTCATCTCCTAACAAACAAGCCTTTACATTGTCTTTCAATTGTATCGTCAGAATTTCAAGCAAATCTTTTTTTATCTGCTCATTAAAAATCGGGATGGCCGCTTCTACTCTTCTATTCAAATTTCGATGCATTAAGTCTGCTGAAGAAATGTAAGTTTCGTTTAGTCCATTATTATAAAAGACAAATATTCGTGCATGCTCCAAATATTTATCAACAATGCGTATTACTCTAATATTTTCGCTAAATTCCTTTTTCGGCACTAATCGACATATTCCTCTTATTATCAAATCAATAACAACTCCTGCCTGACTAGCAACGTACAACAAATCGATCATTTTTCGATCTTCTAAGCTATTCATTTTCAATAATACATAGCCTTTTTTTCCATCCTGTACATGTTTTATTTCTCTTTCGATACGTTTTTTAAATTCTGTTCTAAAATTAAACTTTGGAACCCACAAGTGCCTGAATTTAAAATCGTTTCCTGCAGGCGTTTCTAAGTATTCAAACATTTCTCTTACATCGTCTACAATTTCTTCGTTTGAAGTAAAGAATCCATGATCGGCATACAATTTTGCTGTTTTTTCATTAAAATTACCTGTACTCAAAAATGCATAACCACGCTGCTTGCCTTCTTTGGTCGAATTACGCCGAATAACTAAAGCTGCTTTTGAATGCACTTTCAAGCCTGGGATACTTGGTATTATTTTTATTCCAGCTTGCCGCATTTGCTCGGCAAATTTAAGATTTGCTTCTTCGTCAAAACGAGCTTTCACTTCCACAAATACACTAACTCTCTTGCCATTACGAGCAGCACTAATCAATGCACTAACGATGGCCGAGTTCGTTGCTACTCGATACTGCGTTGTTTTTATTTCTTCCACTTTATGATCGATAGCTGCTTCATTAAAAAAACGTATTACATAATTATACGATTGATAAGGAAAATGCAACATAATATCTTTTTCTTTTACTGCTTTAAGGATAGAAGGAGCTAAATCTAGCTCACGATGTGCCAAAGGTATGTTTCTTGGCAGCTCGAACTGTGGTACCAACGGGTTTGGGAAATCAAACAAGTCTGATAAATTATGATAACGCCCAGCAGGCATCAAATCTTCTTTTGATAAATTAAATGCTTGTTTTAATACGGATAAAAATTTTCTTGGTATTTTACTATCATAAATAAAGCGAGAAGGTGCACCTGTCTTTCGTTTCGACAAGTTTAGCTTTATTTTATTCACTAAATTCCCTTTAAATTCGTCTTCAATTGCTAAATCTGCATTTCTCGAAAGCTTGATGCTATACGAATCAATCAAATTGTAGCCTGGAAATAAAATATTCAAATTTAATCGAATAATATCTTCTAAAAAAATAATATAATATTTTTCATTACACTTCGGAAGTTCTATAAATCGAGGCAAATGGTGCGTTGGTATTTTGATAATCGCATAAGTTTTCTTTTTATTTTTTTTCTTGCTCTTTTTTTTTCGTTTTTTTTCTAACTCTATTGCTAAATAAATAACATTATCTTGTAAAAAAGATAACACATCACCTGTTGTTAATAATACAGCTTGGATATTAGGAAGTACTTCTCTCGAAAAATATTCATTCACAAATTCGACTTGCTCATTAGCGAGTATTTCATTTTGATACAAAACAATGCCTATTTTTTCTAAACTAGGAATAATTTGCTTATCAAAATAATCTAAATATTCTTCTTGTTGCCTAGTTACCTCTGCATTTATATCCGAAACAACTTTTGTTGGATCATAGCGTAATTTTGCCATGTTCTCTACCGATAAATCAAATAAACTTCTATAATTAGCCACTCTAACACGATAAAACTCATCTAAATTAGATGAATAAATAGCTAAAAAGCGAATCTGTTCATAAAGCGGAAGTTTTTTAGATTTTGCTTCATTCAACACCCGATAATTAAACGATAGCCAGCTCAATTCTCGATCAAAATATTTGCTTGATTTTTCCATTTCTTCAATATATTACAATCCTAGACTCGTATTTTTACTGCTTATTTTCAGACCGTTTCTAATAAATTGATAATGAAAATCAACAAATTAAGCGTAAATTCACACAATTAATAATACAATATGACAATTAATTAAAACATAACGATATGCTAATCCAAAATAATAAAACTAACGAAGCCTGAATCCAAACAAATATAGCTATTTTTTTAATCAAATATAAATTTATCGAAAAAAAAAGCCCAGATAAAATCTGAGCTTTTAGAGTTTTCTTTTTCAGAATTCATTAAAATTCTGAATACTTTAATTATACTATTGCATCAATAATTGCATTAAGAGTAGTACTCGGACGCATTGCTTTTGACGTTTTATCAAAATCAAGGCTATAATATCCACCAACATCTGTTGCTGTACCTTCGGCAGCAGCAATTTCGCTTAATATTTCGGTTTCTTTAGCTTGCAATTGCTCTGCAACTACTACAAATTTATCTTTCAACTCTTGATCGTCTGTTTGTACGCTCAAAGCCATTGCCCAATATTGAGCTAAGTAAAAGTGCGTACCACGATTATCCAATTCGCCTGCTTTACGTGAAGGAGATTTGCCATTTTCGAGATATTTTCCAACCGCAATGTCCAAGGTATTTGCAAGAATTTGTGCTCTTTTATTGTCAAAATTAGCAGCTAAATGCTCCAAAGAAACAGTAAGAGCTAAAAATTCGCCTAATGAATCCCAACGCAAATGTCCTTCTTTCAAAAATTGCTGAACATGTGTTGGAGCAGATCCACCAGCACCAGTTTCAAATAAGCCTCCGCCATTCAATAATGGCACAACAGACAACATTTTTGCACTTGTACCTAATTCTAAAATTGGAAATAAGTCAGTCAAATAATCACGAAGTACATTTCCTGTTACCGAAATAGTATCTTCACCTTTTCTAATTCTTTCCAACGAAAATTTCATTGCATCAACAGGAGTCATAATACGAATATCTAATCCTTTCGTATCATGATTTTTCAAATATTTTTCTACTTTTTCAATAATTTTAGTATCGTGTGCTCTACTTTTATCTAACCAGAAGAGGGTAGGTACACCTGTTGCTTTTGCTCTAGTAACAGCTAATTTTACCCAGTCTTGAATTGGAATATCTTTTGCACGAGACATTCTCCAAATATCACCAGCTTCTACTTTGTTTTCAATAAGCGTGTTTCCGTCAGCATCCAATATTTTCACTGTTCCGTCAATAGGGATTTCAAAAGTAGTTGGGTGTGAGCCATATTCTTCGGCTTTTTGTGCCATTAAACCAACATTGGCAACGCTTCCCATCGTTGTTGGGTCAAATGCTCCATGAACATTGCAATTATCAACAACTGATTGATACATAGTTGCATAACATCTGTCTGGCACCATTGCTTTGGTGTCTTGTAGTTTGCCCGCAAGATTCCACATTCTACCACCATCACGAATAACGACAGGCATCGAAGCATCTACGATAATATCATTTGGTACGTGCAAGTTTGTAATTCCTTTATCAGAATCTACCATTGCCAAATCAGGGCGAGTTTTGTATAATGCTTGTATATCGGCTTCTATTTCAGCTTTTTTATCAGCTGGTAATTTTTCCATTTTAACATACAAATCACCTAAACCATTATTGAAATTCACACCTAATTCTTCAATTGTTTTTGTATGTTTTTCAAGTACATCTTTGTAGAAAACTTTCACGGCATGCCCAAACATAATTGGATCCGAAATTTTCATCATCGTAGCTTTCAAGTGTAATGAAAGAAGAACACCTTTAGCTTTTGCATCTTCGATTTGCTCGGCAAAGAATTTACGCAATGCATTTTTACTCATGAATGTTCCGTCAAGAATTTCTCCTTTTATAGCGGTCAATCCGTCTTTCAAAACCGTCGTGTTTCCGTCTTTACCCTCCAATACAATTGAAAAATCACCACCGTTTTCCATCACTACCGATTTTTCATTGCCATAAAAATCGCCATCAGCCATGTACGAAACATGCGATTTTGAATTATTTGGCCATGGTTTCATCATTCGGTGAGGTTTTTTCTGAGCAAATTTCTTCACAGAAGCGGCTGCACGTCTGTCAGAATTTCCTTCACGTAAAACTGGATTTACTGCACTTCCCAATACTTTTGCAAAACGCTCTTTCAAT
>JAOZTL010000006.1 GCA_029942205.1 Bacteroidales bacterium
ACCCATTCCAAAGAATCTACTCGGAAATTTTGTGATGCCCAACTGGCATAATTCTCGCGTATTGGCTCTTTGGCCGTCATTGTTGTTCGTAAATATTCTCTAAAATAAGGAGCTAAACCGAGCTTATGATCTACTTTCTGATAATTCAAAACTAACGGTAATACTTTTAGTGAATCAAATTCAGACACAGTAATGTAATCGTAACGTTGCATTTGACTCAATACCACATTTCTTCGTTTTAATGTTAATTCATTACGTCGCACAGGGTTATAATACGATGGATTTTTTGCCATCCCAACCAGCATGGCGGCTTCTTCTATGTTTAATTCTTTGGGCGATTTATTAAAATATACTTTTGATGATGATTTAATTCCAACGGCATTGTTCAAGAAATCAAACTTATTCAAGTACATCGCCAATATT
Source organism: Bacteroidales bacterium (assembly GCA_029942205.1). Classification (GTDB taxonomy): domain Bacteria; phylum Bacteroidota; class Bacteroidia; order Bacteroidales; family JAOZTL01; genus JAOZTL01. The sequence goes on from JAOZTL010000006.1 coordinate 424, forward strand.
TCATCTTTGGTGTAGCTTTTTTCTAATTTTATAGCTATCACCCATTCTCTTAATTTCCGAAAGATCATTGCTATTTTAGAATCAAACTGCTCGCGTGGAAACAGCATTTTGGCTAATTGCTGAGAAATAGTACTTCCGCCTCCTGAGCTTCGATTTCCTCCCAATACTGTTTTTACAATCACACGGGCTAAACTACGAAAGTCAATGCCCGAATGCTGATAAAAACGCACATCTTCGGTTGCCACCAATGCATTTATCAGAAAAGGACTCAATTCATCGAATTGTACCAAACTCCTGTTTTCTCTGAAATAAGTACCTATCACCACTTGATCGGATGAATACACTTCGGAAGCTAAATTGCTTTTTGGATTTTCTAATTCTTCAAAAGTGGGCATAAAACCTAAAGCTCCGAAAGAAATTAATGTCAGCACTAAAATTCCAATTATCAGCGGTGCTGCAAATGTTATCCAAAATAATTTTGTGAAAAATTTTATTTTTTTCTCGTCCATAACTGTTGATAAATTACATAAGGTCTTCGACCTTTTTGATGTTACTTACGTAATTCTGTAAATTCGTACTATTCAATAAAATACAGAATTATTAAATGTGAGGCTAATTTTTGTCCACCTTCTTAATTGGCAAAAATAGTAAATTATTTTAGCTCTTAGCTATGTTTAGAAAAAATTGTTTATTTTAAATACAGATAATAAGCTGATTATTAACACAAAAGATTGTTTTTCTTTTTTTCATCAATAAAAAAAATGAAAAAAATTTGAAGTTCGGAATCTTATTTCGTTATTTTGCACATTTATTTTTGTAATACGAAATTTATCTAAATTTGATGGAAGATAATTTAGTCATAGTAGAGTCCCCTGCGAAAGCAAAAACAATAGAGAAATTTTTGGGTAAAGATTTTTTGGTTAAATCCAGTTTTGGACATATTCGTGATCTAGCAAAAAAGGATTTCGGTATCGATACTGAAAACGAATATACTCCTAATTATGAAGTTTCTGCCGATAAACGAAAAGTGGTAAGTGAACTTCGTAAATTGAGTAAAGCTGCAAAAACAGTATGGCTCGCTTCCGATGAAGATCGTGAAGGAGAGGCCATTGCTTGGCACTTGGCTGAGGAGTTAAAGTTAAAAGCTGCAAAAACAAAGCGGATTGTTTTTCACGAAATCACCAAAAATGCGATACTAAACGCAATCAAAAATCCGAGGGATATTGATCAAAACTTGGTGGATGCACAGCAAGCTCGCCGAATACTCGACCGTTTGGTTGGTTTTGAACTATCACCCGTTTTGTGGCGGAAAGTAAAACCCTCGTTATCAGCAGGTAGAGTGCAATCAGTTGCAGTAAAACTGTTAGTAGAGCGTGAACGTGAAATAATCAATTTTAAAACAGAATCTGCCTATAAAATAACAGCCATATTCAAACTTACCGATGATGATGGAAATTCTCACGAATTGAAAGCGGAATTACCTCAACGGTTGAAAAGTCAAAAAGAAGCGAAAGATTTTTTAGAAAAATGTAAGCCTGCATCGTTTTCTATTCAAGATATAGAGAAAAAACCAGGGAAAAAATCACCTTCAGCACCTTTCACTACTTCCACTTTACAACAAGAAGCAAGCATAAAGCTGGGCTACTCGGTGGCTCAAACCATGACCATTGCTCAGAAATTATACGAAAGCGGAAAAATAACTTACATGCGTACCGATTCGGTGAACTTATCCGAAACGGCTATGCAAGCAGCCAAAAACGCAATTGTTGCCGACTTTGGAGAAAAATACGCAAAAGCACGCCGCTACAAAACCAAAGCTAAAGGTGCACAAGAGGCTCACGAGGCCATTCGCCCCACCTCTATGGAACGTGTAGCGAGTAGCAACTACTCCGAGCAACGCCTGTACGAATTGATATGGAGACGCACCATGGCTTCGCAAATGAGCGATGCTTTGCTCGAAAAAACGACGGTGAAAATTACTATTTCTACTTTAGATGTAAATTTGGTCGCATCGGGAGAAATTCTAAAATTTGACGGCTTTCTGAAAATATACGGGAATAATGCAGAAAAAAGTAAAGCCATTAAAGGATTATTACCTCCTTTGAAAAAAAATCAAGTCCTTGATCTTGATTTTATGGAGGCTACTGAACGGTTCACCAACCACCCTCCCCGATTCACGGAGGCTAGTTTGGTCAAAAAATTGGAAGAGCTAGGAATCGGTCGTCCATCGACTTATGCGCCTACCATTTCGACCATTCAGAAACGAACATACGTCATTAAAGAAGATAGAGACGGGAAAGAACGGGAATATGATTACTTAAAACTGAAAAGTAAGCGTATTACGCAAAAAAAACAAACAGAAATTACTGGTACTGAAAAGGCAAAACTTTTTCCTACCGATATTGGTATGGTTGTCAATGACTTTTTACAAGAACACTTCGACGAAATCATGGACTTTAACTTTACTGCCAAAGTAGAAAAAGACTTTGACAAAATAGCTTCGGGAAAACTGGTTTGGAATAAAATGATTGACCAATTCTATAAACCTTTTCATAAACAAGTAACCGACACGATCGAAAATTCTGAGCGAAATACTGGCGAACGAATATTAGGAAAAGACCCCGAAACAGGAAAAACAATTCTTGTTAGAATCGGGAAATTTGGTCCTATCGTGCAACTTGGCGAATCGGGCGACGAAAATGAAAAGCCTATTTTTGCTAGCTTACAAAAGGATCAACACCTAGAAACGATTACTTTTGAAGAAGCAATCATTCAACTCAAACACAGCCACGAAGGGCGTTACTTAGGCGATCATCCCAAAAGTGGAAAGAAAATATCTGCCCGTATAGGGCGATTTGGTCCTATGGTGCAACTTGGAGAACAAAATGATACCGAAAAACCAGAATATGCCTCGCTCAAAAAAGGACAAACTGTAGACACAATCAGTCTCGAAGAAGCCTTGGATTTGCTACGCCTGCCTCGTACTATCGGAACTTACGAAGACAAAGTAGTAGTGGCTGCAATCGGTAGATTTGGTCCTTACATACGCCATGATGCGAAATTTGTTTCTCTGAAAAAAACGGATGATCCCTACACTATCGAGCTGGAAAGAGGTATTGAATTGATCGAAGAAAAAAGAGAAAAAGATAGAAAAAAATTAATCAAAGAATTTGATAAATCAGAGATTAAAGTCATTAAAGACAGGTGGAATAGACCTTGTATCTTTTATAAGAAAAAATATTATTCCTTATCAAAAGAGATTGTTCCTGAAGATTTATCACTGAAAGATTGTAAAAAAATAATTGACGAAAATACCACCGAAAAGAAAACAACTAAAAAGAAAAGTACAACAAAAAAAACAGCAGCGAAAAAAACAACTAAAAAAGCACCCGCTAAAAAGAAAGTTACTAAGAAAAAATAAAATCGCATGGACTTAAATCTGTATTTCGAACCGATTGACCTAGACGTATTTCGGTCTACTGATTTGGAACAAAGCTTACAGTACATATCCATCATCAAACACACGACGGATAAACCAATAAAGTATATCGAAAACTATGATATTGCTATTTTTGGTGTGGGCGAAGAGCGACTATCTGACAATAAAGGCTGTGCTAATGCGCCAGATGAAATACGAAGAGAATTATACAAACTTTATCTGCCTGCAACGGTAAAAAAAATAATAGACTTAGGTAATCTTAAACTTGGAGCAAGCATAAATGATACTTACGCAGCAGTAAAAGATATTCTTGTTTTCTTGCAAAAAAAACAAGTGATCTCGATTATCATCGGTGGCTCTCAGGACTTGACTTACCCGTGTTATCGTGCATACGAGAAACTAGAGCAAGAAATTAATTTAGTAACAATAGATGCTCGATTTGATTTGGGAAACTCCGAAGATAAATTCGATTCCAAATCGTATTTAAGCAAAATTGTTCTCGAACACGGCAAGCAGTTATTTAACTTTACCAATATCGGCTACCAAAGCTATTATGTTTCGCCACAAGAAACGGAATTGATGCAAAAACTTTATTTTGACACTTTCAGAATCGGTCAATTACGAAACGATTTGCGCGAAGCAGAACCAGCACTACGTGATGCCGACATTGTCTCGATCGACATCAATGCCATCAGACAAAGTGATGCTCCTGGTAACAAAACACCCTCTGCCAATGGATTTTATGGTGAAGAAATTTGTCAACTAGCACGCTATGCAGGCATGAGCGATAGAGTTAGTACATTTGGTTTATTTGAAATAAATCCTCTTTTTGATTTTAGAAATCAAACCGTATCTTTATCTGCTCAAATAATTTGGTATTTCATAGAAGGCGTTTTTTTACGAAAAAAAGATTTTCCATACACAAACGTAAAAGAGTATACCAAATTTATTGTTGATTTTGATAGCGAAAATCAAGATATTATTTTTTATAAAAGTAATAAATCGGATAGGTGGTGGCTCGAAGTACCACAAATTGATTCTATTAATAATAAAAAAATAATCCCCTGTTCGTATCAAGATTATCAAAAAGCTTGTCGGAAAGAAATTCCTGACAGGTGGTGGAAAATGTTTCAAAAAATAAATTAAATTTTTACACATAATTTATTACTCTAAAATTAGTTCTATAAATCAACAACTTAGCTTGTGAATATATTTTTAAAACTTTTTATTTTAATTGATAAAAGCCAAAAAATCGAACATTTATTTGATTTATACGTATAAATAAGTATGTAAAGTATAATAATACATGTTTTGTAATAAAAAACGAGACATAATTATTTGGCACACATCTTGTTTTTATTAAGGACAGATAGGCTATACTATTTTGAGATTAAATTTAGAAGTTTTGTTTTTGTTTTTCATCCTGTAATTTTTTAGTCGCCATAATATAATGAGAAAAATAGTATTTATCATATTTATCCTTTTCACAGTAGGAGTAAATGCCCAACAGGATCCACAATTTAGTCATAACATGTTTAATTTGACTGAGCTAAATCCTGCAAATTCGGGACTAAACGGAAATATTTGTACTAAATTAATTAGTCGCCAGCAATGGGTCGGACTAGAAGGAAGCCCAAATACAACGCTATTTACAGCCGATGCAAAAATTGATTTTTTAGGAATAAGCCACGGAGTTGGTATTAGCATAATTGATGATAGGCTTGGTTTAGAAAAAAACTTTAATGCAGCAGCTAATTATGCCTACCATCAAGCACTAGCTAATGGAATACTTAGTATAGGAACTTCTTTAGGCATACAAAATAAAGCATTTGATGGTGAATGGCTAGAACCACAATACGAAGGAAATTTAACAGGAAGCGACCCTGCAATACCTACAAGTGGCGATCAAAATTCGATTTTTGATATAGATTTAGGATTAATGTATCATGCAGCTAATTATTATTTAGGTTTGTCTGTAACACATTTAACACAGCAAAGTTTTAAATTTAGCAATGTAGACCTTTCCTATCAAAAACGACATTATTATTTGCTTGGAGGGTACAATGTAAATTTAGCTAGCTCGTTTATAGACATACAGCCATCTTTTTTGATCAAAACAGACGGCAATTCGAGTCAATTTAGTTTTAATGTCAATGCGTTATACAATAAAAAAATTTGGCTTGGCGTTACTTATAGAGCAGAAGATGCTATGATTGTTTTAGCTGGTATCGAATTGATTAATGGACTAAAAATAGGATATGCGTATGATTTAGTAACATCTAAATTAAAAACACCAAGTAGCGGATCTCACGAAATAATGTTGGGCTATTGTTTCGAGATCGGATTAGATAAAAAAAGCCCTCAAAGATACAAAAGTGTGCGATTTTTGTAGATAAAGAAAATGAAAACTATTGCTTTTGCAATTAAATACCAATGTTGTTATGAAAAAAGTATTTTATTTATTAATGATTGTAGTTACGCTATCTAGTTGCGGAGGTAGCAAAGACACTGGGGATCTCATTGGAGTTCAAGACAGAAAAGACTGGTACGAGCCAGAGCCTTATGGAATGGCATTTATTCCTGTCGGATCATTCATTATGGGGCCAAACGACCAAGACGTTCCATTTGCAATGACCGCTCAATCGAAAAGTGTATCTATTGATCCTTTCTCGATGGACATTACAGAAATAACCAATAATGAATATCGACAGTTTGTATACTGGGTAAGAGATTCGATTGCTCGCAGATTGCTTGTTAAAGCAGAAATAGAAGGCTATAAAGCAGAAATTGACGACGACCGAGTTATCGATGGCTATGACCACGAAAACCCTAATACATGTTTCCTTAATTGGGAAGAAGAAATCAAATGGAAAAGCGAAGAAGAGGAATATGTAGACGCTTTACGCCCATTATTCCTGCCTATTCAAGAACGTTTTTATAGAAGAAAAGAAGTGGATGCCCGAAAAATTATCTACGAATACTCTTGGGTAGACCTAAAACAAGCAGCCAAAAAAAGTAATCGATACAATTTCAATAAAGATTACACTGGCGGCGAATACAAAGGCATGATTATTGACAGTAATGGAGAAGAAGTCAAAATAAAAGACCGTTCATCCTTTATTATGACTGCAAAATTAGATGTTTACCCAGACACACTTGTTTGGATGGCCGATTACACATATTCATATAATGAGCCTTATGCAAAAAGTTATTTCTGGCATCCAGCATTCGATGATTATCCTGTAGTTGGTGTTACTTGGAAACAAGCCAACGCATTTTGTATCTGGAGAACTCAATTAATGCATAATTATATGTCGAAAAAACAAGAGCCCCCGTACCAAGATTACCGATTACCAACCGAGGCAGAGTGGGAATACGCAGCAAGAGGCGGCATGATGTTATCTATGTATCCATGGGGCGGACCTTACACTCGTAATGATAAAGGATGCTTTATCGCAAACTTTAAAAACTTACGTGGTAATTATGGTGATGATGGTGCTAACGAAACGGTAGAAGTTGCAAAATATACCGCAAATGAATACGGCTTATATGACATGTCGGGAAATGTAGCAGAATGGACATCTAACGCATTTGACGAATCAGCATACAGCTTTACGCACGATCTAAACCCTGACTATACTTACAATGCATTAGCAGGAGACGAACCAGTATTGAAACGCAAAGTAATTCGCGGTGGTTCATGGAAAGACATTGGATACTACCTACAAGTAGGAACACGCACATACGAATACCAAGATACGGCCAAATCTTATATCGGCTTTAGATGTGTGAGATCTTACTTAGGAAGAGAAGATGGTGATTGGGATGCTAGTAATTATTAATCAAAATTTGTTTTATAAAATTAAAAGCTCATTAAATTAAAAAATAAAGAATAAATTCGATCTGCGTATTTTAATTTATTATAGACAAATTGATACTATAAATCAATGATTTAGATTAATGAAAAGTAGTAAAAACTTTTATCTGCAAACTTAACTCACTGAAATTATTTAATTTAATTTTTTTTTTGAAAAATTAAGTCGTATATTGAAACACGAAAAAAACAATTCATTTATTTATTAATTAAACAAATTTATAATTATGACATTTGCTGAATTAACAGAAACCAAAGGTTGGAAAACCTTTATGGCAAAATTATACGGATTAGGAGCTGCAGTTGTTATTATCGGTGCCTTATTTAAAATTATGCACTGGCCAGGTGCTGGTCCTATGCTTGTTGTAGGTCTTGGTGTAGAAGCCGCCATTTTTGCATTTTCTGCCTTTGAGCCACTTCACGAAGAATTAGATTGGACATTAGCTTATCCAGAGTTAGTAGGACTAGGTGATATGGATGAAATTCCAGTAGCAAATAAAAGAAAAGGAACAGAAATAACAACTTCTGGTGAAGCATTAGCCAAATTTGACGAAATGCTCGAAAAATCAGGTGGTGCTAATTTATTTGAAAAATTGGGAGACGGACTAACCGATCTTAACTCCAAAGTAGGTAATCTATCTGATATTTCTGATGCTGCACTCGTTACTAATGATTACACCAGTAACATGAAAGCTGCTTCAGAATCAGCAAGCCATTTGGCAGGAACATATACTGATTCAGTATCTAAAATTAATGAATCCACAGATCTATTTGTTGATTCTTACAAGCAATCGGCACAATCTCTAAACCATTCGGTTGAAAATTTAGCAGATTCTTATAATAAAACAACACAAGAAGTTAGTAATGCAAATTCAGGTTTAGTTTCTGCTTACGAACGCCTATCAAACAGTATGAATATCGACTTCTCTGTATTAAAAGATGGAAATAACGAATATTCAGAAAAAGTAACCAGTTTAAACAAAAATTTATCTGCACTAAATGCCATTTTTGAAATGCAACTAAACGATGCAGATTTAGACAAAATGATGGATGATCTTCAAGGATCTGTTACTGAATCAGGAAAATATCACTCTGAAATCACGAAGCTGGGTCAAAGACTCGAATCTCTCAACAACGTTTATGGAAATATGTTGGCAGCAATGAATGTAAAACTAGATAATTAAGAAGAGTTAATTAAGTATTAACCTGAAAAATATAAATTTATGGGTCACGGAAAAGAATCCCCTAGGCAGAAAATGATCGGTATGATGTACCTGGTCTTAACTGCACTATTGGCGTTGAACGTTTCGGCTGAAGTACTTAATGCTTTTATCTTAATTGATAATAGTTTGACAAAATCAGCTGAAAACTTTCAATCAAAAAACGAAGAAATATATTCAGAATTCGTTAAAGCACTCAGTGAATCTGGTGATAAAGTAAAACCTTTTAAAGATTTATCTGATGACGTAAAAATAAAATCACAAGAACTTTTTGATGAAATTCAAAACCTGAAATTACTATTGGTACAAACAGCAGATGGACCAGAAGGTGATGTGAAAAATATTGGTAAAAAAGATGATAACAATATTCCTGGACAATTAATGATTACAGAAGGTCGAGGCGAAGAGCTAAAAGAAAAAATAATAGTTCACCGAGGATACCTACTTGCTATGATTAAAGATACTGCTAGATATAGTCCCATAGTAAAGGGAATCAATAGTAGTTTAAACACAGAGGATATTCTTGGTAATACAGGAGAAATGGTTCCTTGGGCATCTGCTAACTTTGATCATTTACCGCTAGCTGGTGTTATTGCTCTTATGTCGAAAATGCAGAGTGATGTGCGTAATGCTGAAGCTGAAATATTAAGTTATTTATTTGGTCAGATTGACGCTGGATCATTCAAATTTAATAAACTAGAAGCAATCGTAAATGCATCAACAAATTACGTTCTTAAAGGTAATAAATACGAAGCACAAGTTTTTATAGCAGCATCGGATTCTACTATAGAACCAGAAATTGTTCTTGCAGGAGGAAGTAAACTTCCTATAACTGATGGTAAAGGGACATACACTGGAGCAACAGGGACAGTTGGTATCAAAACATGGAGTGGGGTTATAAAAATGAAATCACCTGCAACAGGTGAAATCCTTGAATTTCCTTTCAAATCGGAATACCAAGTAGCCGAAGCTGGTTTGGTTGTATCTCCTACAAAAATGAATGTTTTTTATGTTGGAGTAGAAAATCCCGTAGATATTTCAGTAGCAGGTGTGCCTGCTGATAAAATTACAGCTGGTATTTCTAGTGGTACTATCAAGCGAAAAGGAAAAGGCTATGTTGTTATTGTAAAGAAAAGAGGAACAGTAAAAGTTTCAGCAACTGCTGACTTTGGAGGCACCAAGAAGAACATGGGATCAAAAGTATTTAGAGTGAAAACAGTGCCCGATCCTGTTGCAAAAGTTGGTAATGACAAAAATGCAAAAGGTGGTATTATTGCTAAAAATATTCTTTTAGCTCAAAGTGGTGTAAAAGCTGACCTCGAAAATTTTGATTTTCAATTAAAATATCGTATTACAGGTTTTACAGTTGGTGCAACAATTAAAGGATATGAAGAAGAAGAAGCCTCTTCCAACTCATTATTTACTAGCAGACAAAAAGCACTGATTAAAAAGGTAAGTCCTGGTAAAAAAGTATATATAGAAAATATCAAAGCTAAAGGTCCTGACGGAACAACTAGAAAATTAGGAACTATTGCATTCAAACTCAGATAAAAAAGTTAGAGAGTTGTAAAATAATAGTGCATAAAAACAGTTATATAAGTAAGTTCGCACACTTAAATTATTTTACAACTCAACTAAAAAATAAAAAAATGAAAAGCTTATTAGTTACACTTATAGGAATATTGTTTTTGGTTACGCCTTCTTCTGCTCAAGATGTATTGAATGGTGCGTATCCAAAAACACATTCTGATTCTCGACAGCCTGTTCCTTATCAGTTTTTGCGTGAAGCGGATATTATGTGGTCAAAAACTATTTGGCGAAAAATAGATTTACGTGAAAAACAAAATCTTCCTCTTTTTTATCCCAAAACACCAATGGATGGACGGATGAGTCTAATTGATTTATTGATGTGGGGTATAAAAAATCAAGGTATTACTGCTTACAATCCAAGTGAATTGGATGAATTTGCATCGCAGCTTACCATGAAAGAGATTGAAGAACGCTTTGGGGCAAAAGAAACAACAGTATCCATAGAAAATCCTGAAACAGGTGAAATTGAAGAAAAAATAGTTCCTGGCAGTTACAATACTTTTGATGTCAAACAGTATTTAGTCAAAGAATTATGGTTTTTCGACAAACAGCGTTCTGTTATGGAAGTTCGTATTATAGGTATTTGTCCTATTCGTGAGTTTTATAAAGACGATGATATTGATCAAGAATTTGTTAAGTTTACAAAACTTTTTTGGGTTTATTTTCCCGAAACACGTAAAATATTTGCCAATCACGAAGTATTCAACGACAGAAGTGATGCAGAAAGACGTACTTTTGACGATATTTTCTTCAAACGTAAATTTTCAAGCTTTATCGTACAAGAATCAAATACTTATGATAATCGCTTGATTGAAGAATATGCAATTGGTTTAGAGGGAATGTTGGAAGCAGAAAGAATTAAAGAAAGTATTCTTAATTTTGAGCAAGATCTTTGGGTCTATTAATTCTCATCATAAAATAAATGAAATTTGTTTAATATAAAAGGTTACCTTCGGGTAGCCTTTTTTTATAACTTTAAATATGCAAAAAACAACTATTATTTTATCCCTATTGGTGCTTGTACTTTCTGGATGTAAGACACAAAAAATGAATCAAACCATGTTTGATGAACGTGTTCAAAAAACTATTTTGATTGGTGATGCCAACCGAAATGGATTACAGACAAATCCTTTCAATTCGTGGTTTGCTTCACAATACGAAAGCTATTCGGTAGATAAACTTGCGCTAGAAGAACTAAACTTGGATGCACTACTAACAACGCAAATAACCATCGTTATGGGTACATGGTGTGGCGATAGCAAACGAGAAGTACCACGATTTTATAAAATACTTGATTATTTAGATTATGATTATTCCTTGTTGAAAATAATTGCTGTAGACCGAAATAAAACAGGAGGAAAACTGGATATTTCAGAGCTAAAAATAAAACGAGTTCCCACTTTTATTTTTTACAACGACAGTAAAGAAATTGGACGTATTATCGAAACTCCTAAAGAAAGCTTAGAGAAAGATTTAGCACGCATTGTTAAGTAAGTAACGCAAATTAAATAACATATATACTGAAATACTATCATAATTATAAATTTAAAACGTTTCTTTTCTGCCTGTTTTTATTCATAAAAACAAACAAAAAATAATTCATTTTCTAAATCACAATTATAACAGCAATTCAGTATAACAGTTATAGCTTATTTAATTTATGTTACTAAAGTGCTTCGACCTTCTTTTTTAGTCTAACTCTAATCATAATATCACACGAATACCGCCAAGAAAAGTAAATCCTAGTCTGTCGGCAAACCCGTATTCAGGAGATGTATTGTTTAAAATATTACGAGCTGTGAAATTAAAAGCTAGCTTCTTTTTCCAAACATACTCTGCTCGGAAATTCACATTTAAGCAAGCTTCTAAATCCACTACGCCTGCTAGCATGTGATAAAACGTTTGTTGGCTCGTTCCGATCATATCCACGTATACATTCCAATTGGCTAGTGGATAGTACGTAAAATTTAAGCCACCATAAAAGTTTGGGGTTGTCTCGTGTTCCATGTCAAAATTATCAACAGAAAACAATACACCATTAAATTTCACATCGTGCAGCCAAGTATACTGATAAGTGCTCCAAATTTTGGTTTGTATTTTTTTACTCAACACCATGTTAGTACTTACCGATATGCCATATTGATAAGATTTTAAAGGAATATTTTCATACACAGAAAGTACTGTTGTATCATTAGCATTGGCAATTATTTCGGAACTAAATCCCGTATAATTTTCAGAAATTGAATGAAAAATTTCAAAATCAACTTGCATCCGTTTGTATAATTTTGAGCGATAACCAAGCTCAACCATATCAATCGTTAGCATATCCAAATCTTGATTTCCCTTTATTTCGACGATTCTATCTACATTTTCGATGCGAATATTTGTATATAGTTCTGTAACAAAAGGACCTCGATTGGAACGAGAATAAACCAAACGAAGCAAATTCTTATTTTTTAGATTATACGAAGCTATAAACTGAAACGATAAATCGCCTTTTTGTTTTGCCTCAAAATAATTATAATTCAATGCCGCAATCATACGAATGGTCTTGAACAAAGAATAATCAGCACGCAACGAACTGGAATAGTAATAAATAGAGCGTTCGCCTCCAATGTAGCCTCCAATAGAATCTTCGTTTTGTATAAATTCAGAATCGTTATATTTAGACAAGTGCATACCAAAACCCGAACGCAAAGTAATACCCTTTAAATCAAATTGATAATCTAATTTTGCATTCAAAACCTCCATATCATACTCAAATCCATACTCGCCTGTGTGTGCATTTTGATAGCCCGAAGTATAATCTAATTGTGTTTTTACGCCATAAACATCTGCCTTAAAATCAAAGTAATGCGAGGTGCTTTTTCGAGTAGAAAGTGTACTTAATTTTTTATCCATAAATACCGTTTGGGCTTTAGACGTTTGCATGCCTGTCGCAAATTGAAAATCGATATTTTTATTTTTACTATAAGACAAAAATACATTCGTAGCATATTTATCTATAGCTAAATCTGGTTCAGGAAAATGATCGGCTAAATAGGCAGAATCAATAAAGTAGAGCGAGTCTAATGGCAAATATTCTTGTATTTCATTAATAAAAAATGTAGACGAAAAACGATCACGGTGTTCATGATTGGCTGTTATGCGTAAATTTATGTCTTTTGCTATGTTGAAATTACTATATAAATTGAAAAAACGTGAATTTTGAGTGCCTATTTGTGCATTGGTTTCGATAATTGAGGTTTTTTCGACATCTTTTTTGGTTATAAAATTAATTACTCCCGAAACGGCATTAGGTCCATACAAAGCTGCTGCTGGTCCTCGTATGATTTCTACTCGATCGATATCTAAAACACTCACTGGGAGAGTTTCCCAGAATACGCCTCCATTAAAATAATTATACACAATCCTCCCATCAATCATCACCAACATGCTCGTATTTTCTGAATATGGTAAATCTTCGGCTGGTGGAACTTTATCGTTTCCTCTAATATACACAGAATAGTTGCCATTCGTTTTTTGTCGAACGAGCATTCCTGGGGCTAAACGTAATATTTCGGCTAGACTGGTTATACCTGATTCTCGAATCTCTTTGTGTGTAATAACTGTGGTAGAAAGCGGAGAATTGAATGTTTTTTCTATTTTTTTTGATGCTAAAATGACTTTGGGATTAAGTGCCAAAGCAAGCAAATCTTCAATTGATTTTAATTTGTATTGAGTAACTAATTGCTGCAATTTTTCTAATGGTAATTCTAATAACAAATCATAACTCAAATCACTAATTTGCTCTATCGTTAGATTATCAATATCGATACTATCATTTTGGCTTTGAGATAATAATTCTTGTGAAAAAAAACTTAACCCTAATACAAAAATAAATAGTGTATAATAATTTGTACGTATCATAATTTTAGGTGAAATTAGCGTTTAGGTCTTCGACCTTTTTAATGTTGCTTACGCACTTGTGTAAAGCGACTATTATCAATGATTTATTAAAAATAAATATAAGATCTTCGACTTTTTTAATACTACTTTCGTGTTTATCAAAAAAGAGACTCTGAAAAATAGTTATAAACTTAATTTTATCCACTCACTTACTATTAATTCAGGTTATCGTTTAAAATACCACCCCTGTACTCAATTCAACAAAATCTGCTTGTCCAAAATTAGCATGAACAAATATGCCTGAGAAAGCATTAAATTTAGTATCGCTTCCAATAGGCTTCCAATAATAATTAAGCCCTATTCGCGAACTGGTGTATGTTTGTACAAACCGACTAAAATTATATGATCTCTCTTTGATGTCTGCATATTTTTTATAAAACGGATTATAAATATCCAGTCCTCCATAAGTCAATAAAGCCAATCGACCGAAAATAAATTCGTGTCCAATAAAATAACTTACAACTGACGATTTTAATGCTAAATCGGTATCATACAAATTATTTTCTTCGATATAATGCCGATAACTTTCATAATTTCGCAAAATAAACCCCGTGTGAAAATTACTTTTAAAACTGAGCACTTTGCTTAAGTATACGCTATACGTATGCACCAAATATTTGGGAGTTCCTACTGGGTCGGTTGTTCCTGCAAATTCGTGTATCCCCACTCCTACTCGCAAATTAAGCTTTGTATCCCAAGTATTCTCAGTCACTTTCTTTTCCAACAAAACGGGTGAAGCCCGAAACTGATACTGTAAGCCGATTTTCAAGCTCGGTAAATTCAAACCCGCATTTGGGACTTGATAGTGCCCATTAGAGCTGTGCATGACCGAAAGTCCTATTTCTGCTGTTAATTTTTCATTTATTTGCCGATGCACAAAAAGAGAAGCTATCGACAAATTAGTGATGTGAGAACCTATCAATATATTATAAGGATTGCTTATCGAGTCGTATGGCGTTTGATAGTATGAAAAACCCAAACCTACATTTATTTTCACATTCCACTTGTTTGTATTCAAGCTATTAAAAGTAATCGTAGGAATAAAACCCAAAACCATGCCCAACTCTTGCCTATTGCCCATTGTGCCATAAAAAAAAGAAACTCCCACTTGTGGATAACCATAACTTTGATGCCACTCTTTTTGTCCTTTTGTCTGTGTTCCAAAATATATTTCTTCAACCATCGCCAAACTACGCTCAGGAAATGAATCCATATAGATATAATTATTTATTACCTGTCCAAAATGAGTACTTTCTTTCAGTATGAAATAAATTTCATTTGATTTTTTCGGCTCAATCAAATGCAGTTCTGCACCTAGCCGAACAGAGTCTTTCTCTTGAGAAATTCCTTGATTTAGCAAGAAAACATGAATTAACAATATGAAAATATTCTTTTTTAGCATAAAAACCTACTTGTTATTATTGCTCAAATTAATTAATGTTCCACTCACTCGCATACCTTTTTTTTGTATTTGAACAGGAAAAATTTCAAACTCTAAATCAAAATCAGACTCTACAAAATTTATATCCGAGCCTTTAAGTCCTTCTTTTTCGCTAATAATGAGTGTGGGATAATCATTTATTTTAAGTGAAATTTCGTCTATCTTTTTACTTTTTTTTCGGGGAATAAACAAAATATGACAATTCGTTATAGATTCAGTAGATTCAAATACTTTTATCTGAATATTTCGATTTGCTATTTTCTTTTTAGAAACAATTTTCTCTAATTCCTGCACTATCGGTGGTTGACCTAATACGCCTATCACAAAATCACCATTTTGTGCTTTTACTGGCCATTCGATATTTTTAATGAAATTATATACAAACAACGCTTTAAACTTCTCATTTTGTCCATAAGAAAATGATTTAATGTTTAGCATCAAAAAAATTAAAAATATTGTTTTTTTGTATGCTGGCTTCATTCGTTTATTTGTAAGGTTTTGTTTTTTTACACACTAGTACTTATGTGAAATTTTTTTATGACTTTTCTGCTATTAATATATTAAATAACAGTGGAACTTCCGATAATAAATTTAGTAAATTCGCAAATTCATATAAATTAATATATTCTAAAACATCTACTCCATATTCTGTGATGGTATAAATCTGATGCTTGTCGCCCACTTCAATAATACGTTCAGCAAACTCTTTTATTTTATCTATCGACAAATTTTCTTTAATAAACTGATACTTCGGATACAAATCCGTTTTGATTGTAGAAATTAAATTTTCATCAATCCCGTAATCTTCCAAAAATTCTAATAATTCTTTTTCATAATGAAATGTGATAGAACTTTGCATGTTTTCAGACTCAATGATCCGTCCTGCGGGCAATACCAGTCGAAAACGGCTACCTTTCTTTAATTCACTTTCGACATGAATAGCTCCTCCATTTTTTTCCGCAAATTCATTGCATAAAATCAAACCCAAGCCTGTACCTCGCTCATTATCCGTACCAGAAGTGGATGTATTTTCGTCTATTTTAAACAAATTTTCTCGAATATCATCAGGAATTCCAATACCATTATCTTCGACTTCTATAATCTGAAATTTACCTTCCTTATGATTTCGTATCCAAACTGTTCCGCCTCGCTGTGTGAATTTTAATGCATTCGATATCAAATTACGAATCACGGTAGTGGTCATGTTATAATCAGCAAAAACAGTATCATGCCCATTTATTTCTGCTTTTAACTCAATGCTTTTAGTATTTGCTTTATTGTTCAGTAGCAATAAATTTTCGTCAATCACCTTGGCCAATGGCAAATTTATTGGCGCAAACTTGATACGCCCTGTCTGCGAACGAGACCATTCCAATAAGTTTTCTAACAAATTATACCCCTGTCGAGAAGCATTATTTATCATCAAAATATATTCTTTTTTACGCTTATCGTCGAATAATGAAAAATTTGCGTGTAGCATATCCGAAGCACTAATCAGCGTACTAAACGGGTTTTTTAAATCATGGGCAATGATCGAAAAGAACTTATCTTTTGTCAAATTCAAATCTTTGAATCGCTGTTCGCTCTCAAACAATGCCTTATTCGCTTGTTCTAGCTTTAGCGTTTTATCTTCCAGTATTTGATTGGCTTCGCTTAATTTTTCTTGATTATTTTTCAGACTAACAGCCATTTGGTTGAACGTTTCTGCTAATTCCTGTATTTCATCTTTACTCCCAATCTGTACTTTGGTATCCAAATTCCCTTGTGCTATTTGCTCACTGGCTTTATTCAATTTGAGTACTGGACGCACAATCAACTGTGTCGTTATTCCTGCTATAAGTATTGTAGATAATACCAAGCCTATTGCTCCCCAAAACACAATTCGGCGAAAATAAATAAACGAAGCATCCATTTTTTCTTTTGAATTGGCTACTATTTTATTTTGCGAACGAATCAAATCATCTAAATTATGAAGTATTTCATTGCTTAATGCCATTATTTCGGCTTCTTCATTTTCCACCATCATTTCTGATTCAAAAATAATCATCGGTCGGTCGTAACTATCAAACGAATTCAGCTTCGCCATAATATATTTATGCTTCTCAAATAATTCTTTTTCTATCCTACGTGTAAGGCTGTTGTATTTTCGTTGATCTGTAGACGACCATTTTATAGATATTTTCTTTATCTTTTCTTTTATTATTGGAAAGTTAAGTGTGTGGATGTTTTTTAATTTTACTTTTCCTGGCGTATTTGTTTTCCGTTCTACAAACACCCAATTACGAATCAAAAGCTTCGAATTGGTGATCATATTATACATTTCTTGAAGATAATTAACAGAGGTAGTATGCACATTAGCAATATCGCCTATTACTTTTTTGTTGCGTTCTAATTCACGATAAGTCAGCACACTACTCATTATTACGGCTATAATAATAATACTAAATGCTAAACTTAATTTTTTGGAAATAGAAAATCTGACTTTCATTACTTTATAAAATAAACAACAAATATACAGCAAAAAAATAGTGGAATAAAAAAAAATCGCTTCTTTTTTGTTATTATTAAATATTAGTACAAAAAAATCGATACATTGCTTTTATTCAATTCATTGTTTATAAGTAAACGACACAAACACATTGCAATATCAAAACAGACAGAAGATATTAATTTAAGTTTTTTTGTCTTATATATTTATCCAATGACCGAGACTAACAAAATTTCGCAACTACAAAGACTTATTCTCAGAAAAACAAGTTCGTTAATAATAGAAATAATATAAAAAAGACAACTACCAAAGCATCGCAGTCAATGCCTTGAGTGAGAGTCATAAAAAAATCAGTATGTATACTAAAATTGTTCAAAGCCATCGTCATTTTTTTCTTCAATATTAATCTTAACTCCTGTTATTGCTTCTTCTCGTATTACTTCTGTGAGTGTGTCTTTTTCTTTTTGTCTTTTTTTTTGTATTTGGAAACCTGCAGAATTATCTTTTTCATCAATTCTAAAAAATGAGATGGCATCATTCAAATAGTCTGCCTGTGTTGATAATTCTTCGGCATTAGCTGAAAGTTCTTCCGAACTTGCCGATAACTCTTCTGAAGTGCTCGCATATTGTTGTGCCAATATATTTAATTGTTGTATCGAATTATTTATTTGTCCAGCGCCCGAATTTTGTTCCATACT
>JAOZTL010000007.1:0-11903 GCA_029942205.1 Bacteroidales bacterium
TTTCTTAAATAAAATTAAGAATGAGTAAAGTCACTACTTTTTTACGCTATCAAGTTATTAATTAAATTAACGGATTGTGTCGAGATTATTACTTGATTGTTGATGGATACACTTTGTATTAGTCCTGCTAATTTATTGATAGCAAAAGGATGTAAACCTAATTCAGGCTCATCGATAATGATTGTTTTGGGAGGATGTGGTTGCAATAAAAGAGTTGTTAAGGCAATTACACGTAATGTTCCATCAGATAAGTTATGAGCATTTAGATACATGTCAGAATTTTTCTCCTTCCATTCAAGCTGAATTTCATTGCTATTATTCTGGTCTGGCTCAAGATCAAATCGATCAAAAAATGGTGCTATTGAACGAATTACTGCTTCTATTTTCTTATAATTTTTAGTATGTTTATTTTTTAAATAGTACAAAAAAGCGGCTAAGTTAGAGCCATTTTCTCTCAGAATACGATTATCACTAATTTTACAAGGAGTTTTCATTTTAGAATTTACACTGGTATCATGAAAATGATAAACTTTGAAACTTTTTAAATCTGCTTTAAGATATTGTGCTCTCCATTGCAATTGGTCTTTTAAATCTGTTTCTTCAACAGCAATATCCCATAATTTTTCACTCCAAGAGGTATAATGTTTATCATTATCTTTGTTGTTATTAAAATAGTCTCCGATTTGATCGAGGTAAGCTTTGTTGGTCTGTGTTGGTTTTATCGAAAAGAAAAATGCATTTGTATTATCAAAATCAATTAAACCAGTTATTTTATCCGATTTTTTTCGTCCAAAATATAATAAATTGTCAATTCCTCGCTCTACAATAAAAGATTGTAATCGTTGCTCAAAAATACTATTGATTAATTGAAAAAATGAAATAAAATTACTTTTTCCGACACCGTTTGAACCAATTAAGATATTAAGAGGTTTTAGAGTTAGTCGTAAATTTCGGATTGATTTATAGTTTTCTATGTGTATATTTTCAATCATTTGGATTTATTTAAAGAGTTTAGCACATTATTTTCAATCAAATCGAATGGCCTTTATGGGGCGAATGCGTGTAATCAAAAATGAAGGGATAATCAATATAACCAAGATAAAAGCCAGTGTACCTACATTGAGCATCACCAAATGGCTGAGCATTATGTTTATCGGAACTGAATCGACATAATACGAAGCGGGGTCGAGCTTAATGAGCTTAAAGTACTTCTGAACGAGTGCAATCGTTATACCAAAAATATTTCCCCAGAATAAGCCTCGGCTCACAAGAAAACCTGCATTGTAAAGAAAAATTTTCTGAATCATCCAGTTAGATGCACCAAGTGCTTTCAGTACGCCAATCATTCGTGTGTGTTCCAAAATAATAATCAAAAGTCCCGAAATCATGTTAATACCTGCCACAATGAGAATAATGGTGAGAATCACCGTTACGTTCATGTTGGTGAGCTGTAGCCAATCGAATATTTGGGGATACAGTTGCTGGATGTTTATTACTTGTAATGAGTTTAGTTCTTCGTTGTATCGCAATGCCACTTTACTAAAAACAGAGTCGGTCATTTGTTCCAGTTCTCTGTCGTCGTCTATTTGCACTTCAAAACCAGATACTTGTTGCTCTGTCCAGCCGTTGAGTTTTTGAATGTGTGCAATGTCGATGAGCATAAATCGCTTGTCGAGTTCTTCGAGACTAGTGCTGTATATTCCTCGAATAATAAATTTGCGTAAGCGAGGCGGATTTTGGATAAAATAAACATAAACCTGATCGTTTAGTTTTATGTTTAGCATGTCGGCAAGTTTTTCGGAAATAATTCCCGTATCGTTAAATTCGCCGTCTTTGACCTCAAAAACATCTCCTTGCGTGATTTTATCTTTAAAAAACGACCAATCGTAATCGCTGCCTACGCCTTTGAGAACAATGCCTTGTATGTCTGTTTTGGTTTTTATAATCCCCGCTTTGGTGGCAAACACTTGAATGTGACTGATGCCTTTGACGCTGGGGAGCTTGAAATAAAAATCTTGGTTTCGATTGACAGGTGCTGTTTCGTAAGACGTATTGGTGTCGTGTTTTTTTATAACAATATGCGAGTCGAAGCCGATTACTTTTTTTCGTATTTCGTTCTTAAATCCAGTAACAATGGCTAGCGACAATATCATGACAGCCATACTGAGTACAATGGCATTGATAGCAATCCGTAGGATTTTATACGAAATTTTGTTTTTATTTTCGCGTTTGGAGCTGATTCGCGATGCGATAAAAAATTCTGTTTTCAATCTTTTTTGTTTTTTATCTGAGGATTTTGTTTTGCTTTTGTGTCTTTGGGATTATCTTTTTTTTCGTCTCTTTCTCCACGCATGTGAATGATTAATCCATCCAGAAAGTTACGCAATAATTGGTCACCACAAGCTTTAAATTTAGGATGATCTTCGCTGCGGAATAATGCACCAAGCTCACTTACAGATGCCTTGAAATTTGCCAGTTTTAGTATTTCAGAAATTTCGTCGTTGCGTAAATGCAAAGCTACACGCAATTTTTTTAGAATATCATTATTTGTCATCGATGTTTTTTTATTGCAAAAATAAACTAATTCTATTTGGATTACAAATTTGTTTCTTTCTCTTATTTGGCATTATTTTCAATCGTAAAATAAAAAGTACTGCCTTTTTCCCATTTGCTTTCGACCCATATTTTGCCATTGTGTTTTTCCACAAAATCCTTACAAAGCAATAAGCCTAAGCCTGTTCCTTTTTCTTGTTGCGTTCCTTGTGTCGAGATTGTTTCGCTCAAACGAAATAACTTATCCTGTTGATTGGCAGCAATACCCACGCCTGTATCTTTTACCGAAATTAAACAAAAATTACCCTCCGTTTTTGCATTAATCGAAATTATTCCACCTTTATTACTGAATTTTATGGCATTAGCAAGAAGGTTACGGATAATTGTTTGTAGCATTTCTCTATCGGCATAAATTTCTAATGGCGGATTTATGTTTTGTTCGATTGTTATTTTTTTGAGCAACGCAGTTTCTTGTATGACTTCTATTTCGGGATCAATCAAGTCTTTCAGTAGGTGTGTTTTTTTAGCTGTATTTATTTTTCCTTGTTTCAAGCCCGACCATTTCAGTAGGTTTTCGAGCAATGCAAAAGTCTGCACTGCCGAGTGATTGATGCTTGTAACTATTTCAAATAGTTCGTCGGGAGTGAACGTAGTAATATTATCTTTTAATAATTCACTAAATCCTAGAATGCCAATAAATGGAGTTTTCAGATCATGCGAAATGATGGAGAAAAATTTATCTTTTTCGGCATTGATGCTTTTCAATTTTTCGTTTTGTTGATAAAGAAGCTTTTGAGCAGTAATGTGTTCGGTTACGTCATAAATAATGAGAAACATTTGCGATTGAGTTCCATATTTTACGGGAGAAGCGTATACCTCTACGTCTTTTATTTCATTATTGGCAAGCCGATGACGGAACGAAAAGAAAGATGCATTCTGTTGAATTGCTTTTTTCATCAATTGATTAATCTCTTCGGGGCTAAGCGTATGCAGATCATTAATGGTTCTGTTTGTTAATTCTTCTTTCGTATAGCCATAAAAATCGATAGCTGCTTTATTGGCGTGTTTTATTTGTTTTGAGACAGTGTCTACTTGCAACATAATCGCCTTGTTATGTTCAAAAAAGTGATTAAATTTTATATCACTTTCCGTTACTTGTCTTTTTTGTTTAACACACTCTGTAATGTTTTGTATACTAATAATAAAAGAATCGGAATCGGAAGGTAGGCAAGTGGCTTCTAAATAGTTTTTCTGATTTTCTATATCTATCGGAATAATAATTTTCTGGTTCTCTTTGAGTATCCATAGCTGTTTTAGATTATCTGGCAATAATATAGAATAATGCGGAAGTGTCGAAAAATCAATATGTCCGAACCATTTTCTCAAACACTCATTTGTTTCCACAATTAACAAATTTGAATCTAGTACTGCAATTCCTAAATTCAGATTATCAAATACTGCTTTATAAGTACTAATATTCATACTATTGTAATTTATGAAATATTCAGATTGAATCCTTATCAACACAAAGCAATAAGGAAGATAAAATAGCTACACTAGCTCGTAGATCTATCAAAAATACGAATAAAAAATTAAATACTTATTTATACTAAAAACTGCAATAATTCATGTTTTATACTTAACGAAGTGTTGAGTACGTGATACAACAAAAATCGATTGAGTCGAAGCGAGCTACTGTTTTTTTATACGAGTATTTAATGCGAATTGTTTCTTTCGAGAATAAATCGAGTTGATGCTTGAGAACACCTTAACTTTCCTCATCCTCCTCGTCGTTTTGTTTGTATATTTCCCAGCCGTCTTTTTTTGTTTTACGCACGGCAAAGTATCCTAGCGGCAGATCTGCTATTTCGAGTATGCTTTCGTCTAGCCCGATCATGTCGTCTAAGCGGATTAATTTGACTTCCTTCTCGAAATCATCCAACTCTTCTTTCGAGTAAAACTGCCAAGCTCCATCTTCGGCATCGTGCCCTACGTAAGTGATTAGCTGGTGTTTCTCTACCACAAACCGTGAAGTATACACGGGAGTTTCTGGAGCGTCTGCAAATTGTTTCATGTTTTTATTCGTTTTTTTGTGAGTTTCTTATTTTTCAAAATATTCAAAAGCATCAATGATGTCTAAATATACACCATCAAAGCCAGCATCAAGTACTTGTTTCAGATAAGAATTGTCATTTCCAAAAATAATATTTTGCCATTCGGTATCCCAATATCTAACAACATAGTTACCTGTCCAATTGGGATTTTCTTTTTCAATAAACGAAGGAGAGCCAATTTTCCAATCATACTGCCAATAATATCTGTAGTCTTCTGCCTCGCCTATGCTCATGTAACAAATCAATAAACGTTTCCCTCCATTTGCTTTTTGCTTTAACTCCTCTATTTGAGTTGAGGTATAGCTTTCTTTATTATAGAAAAAATCCATTATGACGTAATCATAATTTGTATTTTTTACTGCATTAACAAAATCTTGTTTTGTTGAATAAATATTGTCTGGTGATAAAAGATAAAGAAAGTTTTTTGCATCCTGCAAGTTTGTTATCATATCGCTATTTTCGTTATAAATAGTTATAGGATAATTAGGAATATTATCTAATTTTCGATGATTTGCAGCAAAAGAAATATAGCCTTTTGTGTTATTTTCTGAATAAGAATTGTCCATTTTTGAATATGTCGAACAATAATCAGTAACCATTATTTTTACTGTTCCATTATTTTTTGCTAGATCCAAAAAATCACGTATCCATTCATTGTCAGTTGATGGCGTTACTTGGTCATCTGCATTATAGCCATAAAATAGGTCTTCTTGTCCGATACCATCAATTGCATTGATGTAACTCATTTCAGGCAAACCTGTATTGTCGCCTGTTGTGCTAACTATTTCTGCTCCGTTTTGAGAAATAATTGCAAAATCAGGATTAATACCTTTAGCATAAGCACTTATTTTTTGCACAAAATTGCGCATTTCCTGTTTATAATCCATGTCTTTTGGAAGAGATTCTGAATTTTCATCTTTTTTACAAGAAGAAATACTCATTAACAGAACTGAAAGTATTATGAATCCGTATATTTGTATCCGATTTTTCATCACTCTTAAATATCAAATTGAAAGACTTATTTATTTCCTCCGTAATCGGGCAAAAACTGAAATTCGCTTCCACTGGAGTTACTTCCTTGGTTAGAATATTCTTTGTTGAGAGCATCTTGAATATGCTTTGGCAATTCATTGAATTTAATTATGCTGTTAATATTTTCGATTCGCTCGCCATTTTTGGTCGCCACGATGAAAGCACCTTTTATGTTTAAGCGTCTTTTTTCATTGTATGCTTTTTCGTATGTTTTATATTCCAAAGGAGCAAAATAGGTGTGCCATAGCACGCCATTGACTGTGTGAGTACTCGTAATAAAAAAGTCAGCACCTAAATCCTGTTTATAAATATGTTTTTGAATATATTCGTGTCCTGGATCTTTTTTGTTGGCATAAATTTGTATTCTAAATTTCACGCCAGTCTGCCTGTGGGTTTGAGTCGTGCTTTTATTCGTTGCTTGCGTGTTGGTACTTTGTGTTTGGGTAGTTTGTTGTTTCTCTGTTTTTGTTGTTTCGGTGGTGTTCGTTGTTTCGGTCGATTGTGTTTTTGTTTCTATTTTTTTGGTAACAGGCTCTGTTTTATTTTCAACTTGGATAGTTTCTTTTTTCTGCGTATTTTCTACCACATCTTTAGTAAGAAACAGGATGCCATACGCTTGTTCCAAATTCGTCATTGCTTGTTTTTCTTTTTTGTCGGCTACTTGCAATATTTCATAAGCCTTTATTGTATTGTTTACCCGCAAAGCATTGCTCCGTCTGTTTTTGGCTTCCTTGAAGTTGTCGCCAGCCAAAGCGATCAATGTGGCACTTGCCGCTTTTTTTCCTTCGGTGGTGTTTGCTTGCAATTTCTTTAAGCCTTTGGTGTAGATGCTGTACAGTAGTTTATTGGCAATTTCATATTTTTTCGATGATTTTACCAATGTTTGTGAAGCTTTTGTTTCCAATTTATTTGCCGTCTTTTCCAATTTACGTTTACGAGATTTATTCGATTGTGCGTCGGCATCGGCACGTAGCGTTTTCACTTTGGCATAAGCAGTCATACCTTCGACATAAAGCTTATCGCCTTCTTTTAGCAAGTTTTGAGCTTTGTCGTACTTTTTCTGCTCACTGCTTGTCATGCTTTTTCTAATTTCTTTTGATAGTGCCTCTCCTTGTGCTTGAATGGAGATCGATAGCGAAAAACTAAGCAATAAAACTATCCAAAAATATCTAATTGTTCTCATGATTTTTCTTTTTTTGTAAATGATTGAAATTTAATCATTCCTTACTATTTAGGAGCGATTAATTATTCTTAATAAAACCCTCGAAGCTAGTTTTGTAATTGCGTCGGCAATATCAAATAGATCGAAGAATACCCGATAAATTATTTATCTTTTTCTAATTTTACTTCTCTTAAAGTTTGAATCATAGCTACGGTTATTCTAAAAATAGAAAACCAGTTTGAATTTCTACAGGTGTTTTAAAATTCAATTGCCATTACTTTAAATAACTACGAATATTATTCCAAAAGTATATATTTTAATAACAATCCATAATAAATTGGGTATTTTATTTTTTTAGATCCATTAATTATAATCCGCAACTCATAATCTAATATCATTTAAACATCTAAACACCCAATAAATTATTTATCGTTTCTCATTTTTATATCCTTAAATTTAAAACCTTAAGGTTTTCAACCTATTTATAATTGCTCACGCATCTGTGTAATATTAATTAAATCAGTAATTTCAGACTTCGCCTGTTTTATTATTTTTGATCTATCATTTTGAAATTTCGTGTTTTTCATTTAACTTTATGCCGAAAATAAAATAAATCAAGACTTTTTATTTTTGAATGAATATTTGATTTAAAAAGCAATTAAGTATTAACAAAGTAATATAAACAAATGATAGAAAAAATATCTGATAGAAGAAGAACAACCATTAACGGTTTATTAAATCAGTACATGATCGAAAAGAAATGGCAAAAAGCAAAAGATTTATTAACAAACGAATTAAATGACATGCCTAATAATCCTATTCGTTTAACTTTGCTGAGTGAAATTTGTTATGAACTTGAAGAAAACAAAGAAGCATATAAATATGCCAAAAAAGCATACAAATTAGCTCCTAACTGTCCTTTAATTATAAGTAATCATGCTTATATGCTTTATTATCAAAAAAAAAATACTGATGCTATAAAATTATGGATGAGTTTATTGGATAAAGATCTAAATGAAATAGTACAAAAAGAGTGTGGCGAAAATGAAGAAATATCAGAATCTCTTATTAACGACATCCGATTAAGTATTGCAAAGGCTTACATCGCATTAGGAAATGAAAAAAAGGCATTATTCTATTATACAGCGCACATGGGATACCGTAGACGTGGTCAGGTTTGTAGAATGAGCAAAGTAGAGCTTATCAAAATAATGAATAAGCTAAAAAAACAGATTAAGAATAGGGAAGCATAAAGCTTAATTACTGCAAAAAAACAAAATAAATGAAACGTAAATTAACGATTATCGGATTATTACTCGTATTGCTGATTGCTGGATACATGTACATTATGCATGATTTTGCAAAAACAGAAAGGACTATGTACCTTCATGGTAATATTCTTACATTAGACAATGAGCAGCCAACAGCACAAGCCATGCTGGTAGAAAATGGCATTATCCAAGCAATAGGAACAGACGAAGCGGTGAGTAAATTACAAACTACAAATACGCATATTGTTGATTGGAATGGCGCAACGATTATCCCTGGATTTATTGACGTGCATACGCATGTTGCTCTTTCCACTTTTTTAGAAAGTATGGTTGACTTGTCTGGTTTCAAACACCAATCGGCAGAAGAAGTTTGGACATATTTAGAAGCTAATATAAAGACAGCCAAGCCTGGTGAATGGGTTGTATGTAAAGGAATTGATCAAATATTAATCGAAGATTTACAATCACCTACTTTAGCTTATTTAGATAAAATCGCTCCCGAAAATCCCATCATTTTGTTATCGCAAAGCCTACACAGCTACTGGGCTAATACAAAAGCCTTTGAGCGTGTTGGCATAAAAGACAACACTGTTAATCCATCTAAATCAAGCTATTACGAAAGAGATAAACAAGGACAATTGACGGGCTTAATCGTTGAACAATTGGCTTTTAATCCATTTATCGATCAATTGAAAAAAGACGTACTTACCGCTAAGATGCTCACTGAATCAACCATAAAAGTGATGGATAATTATATTGCAAATGGAAATACGACTGTCGTTTCGGCAGGTATTACTGTTAGCGATGCAAAGCCACTTAGATTATACGAACATTTAGCCACCAATACGCCTTCTTTTGTCAATCAATTGTTGGCAGTATTTGGACTTTTACCAAACAGAATACAGTATCCACGCCATTTTTTGTATATTCGCTATGATAAAGCTTTTTTGCTACCAGAAAAACCGACTCAAATAGATGATTTTTACGATATTATAGGTATTAAGCATTGGTACGATGGCTCGCCTTATGCTGGTTCAATGTATATCAACGAACCTTATATTAGTTCTGAATTAACTCAAGAATTATTTCATATTCCAGACGGACACCGAGGCAAAGCTTTAGTCAGCCAACAGGATTTGAAGGAATTTATTCTGAAATATCAGTCACAAGGTTGGCAAATAGCCATTCATGCTCAAGGAGATGCAGCTATTGACGAAATACTGCAAGTTTATGAGCAGGTAAATACCAAATTGGACGTAACACAAACACGTAATAGAATCGAACATTGTTTGCTGCTTTCGGACGAAGCGATTGTCAAAATGCAAATACTCCAAATTACACCTAGCTTTCATATCAACCACTTGTATTATTACGGAAAAGCATTGAAAGAGAGTATCATTGGCGAAGAACGAGCAAATAAAATTCTCCCCACAGCAACAGCAAAACAAAAAGGTCTTATTTTTTCTCTTCATGCTGACCAGCCTATGTTTGAGAGCAAGCCATTTCGATTGATTCAAACTGCGGTAGAAAGGCAAACCAGAGAAGGTGATACACTTGGCTACAATCAAAGAATAGCCGTACTGGATGGATTAAAAGCAATGACCATCAATGCTGCTTGGCAGATACACAAAGAAGACAAAATAGGTTCGTTAAAAAAGAATAAATATGCCGATTTTATTGTATTAGACAAAAATCCGTTGAAAATTCCTGTTAATGAATTAGAAAATATAAAAATAGTTCATGTCTATATAAATGGAAATAAAGCAAAATAATTTAATTTCAATCGGTAATATTTTGAATAAATATTAATGAGTAACGACACTGCACAAGCCCCAGTTTCCAAAAAAAGACGCATTCGCTTTCGTTTCGCTCTTGCTATGTTTTTATTAATGACCGTATTTCAAACGGTGTTTTATTTTTTCTCTACTCCGATATTAAAAAGCACTCTGCAACAGTGGGTTAAATCCGAAAGTAATGGCTTATATTCTGTTAATTTTTCGCAATTAAGACTCAATTTCACTAACGGAACTATTCTTTTAGACGATTTTCAGATTATTCCTGATAGTGCTTATTATCAACAATTAAAGTCGGAACAGAAAATACAAAGTTCTCTTTATCAGGCAAAAATAGACAGGCTCGTAATCAAGCGTTTTCGTATGCTCCGGCTTTTGTTTTTTCAAGAACTCAAAATCGAAGGAATACAAATTCAAGCTCCTTATATTGAGCTAAAGGCCTACCCTTTTTTGAAGAAAAAAAAGCCCGAAAATTATGATCCTTTACATGATGATTTATATAAAGGTATTTCAAAATATTTGAATTTATTAGAAATAGGACAAATCAATATTGACGATGGATTGTTCAATTTATCGTTGAATAAAACCAATAAAGAAACTATTATTCAAAGTGTTGTCGATATTCATTTGGATCATTTTTTATTGAATGAAAACGAATATTTCTTAAAAACTCGCTTGTTTTATGCCGATTTTATCGAAATAAGCTTTTCAAAACAAATCATCGAATTACACGACAAAATCCATACACTTACGGTGAACTCCTTGTTTGTTTCGACCAAACAGCAAGTGATTGAGCTAAAAGAAATACAATTATTAGCAAAAGAAGAGCTTGAAGGCGAAAATGAAATTTATTCGGTTCGGATTCCTGAAATAAAACTGTATCATACCGATTTGGTGAAAGCATATTTTACCAAAGAACTACGCATACAAAAGCTATTGTTGAGCAAACCGACGATCCGAATGGCTTTAAAAAAACAAAAAACAAATAAAAAAGACAATGAACTATCAAAGCCAGATTTATATCAACTGATTGCGGGTAAATTAAAAAGTTTGCAAGTAGATACTTTTTTGCTATACGGAAGTGATATGCAGATTTTTAAGAATAATTTTTCTCATGCTGCTTTGTATAAAACCAATGATTTAGCATTACAACTGGTTGATTTCTATGTAGATTCACTAGCGGTGTATAATCAACAAAAAATCGTGTATTCTAAAAATATCACCCTCGATATGAAGGATTTTGAGATGATTTTAGCCGATCGTCTTCACCGTCTGAAAGTTGGAAAAATCATTTTATCTACTAAAAATAATTACCTCACTGCTAAACAAATTAGGATTGCTCCTTTCCGAAAAAAAAAGCTCGGAAATGGACAAAGTTATTTTGACTTTAACATTCCTACCTTACACTTTTCTGGTTTAGATTACTCAAAATGGTTTACTAATGGTACTTTAGAAATAAAAAAAATAAACATAGAAAATGCACAAATACACATTGATAATAATCAAGATAGCATTCAGGAAAAATCAAATAATACAAATAAATTTCGATCACTTATTAGTCCATATTTACAATCCATACATATTCAACAATTAGAATTGAAGAATAGCTATTTTCGAGCATCTGTATCTCAAAACGATTCATTAATCAGCCAATATTACAGCGATTTAGATATAGATTTACGACAAATACATTTTAATTTTCCACTATCCGTACAACCACAGCAATATTTAGATCATTTTCGAATCAAATTGATTAATATTCGTAATTATTATTTTGATTCACCCGATAATATTCACTATTTCATTGGTAAAGAAATGTCGTTAAATGACGCACAAAAAAAAATACGAATAGAGGATTTTATGCTGAGACACAAAGGAATAGCCGATACTAGTAGTTGCTTAAAACAAAATAATATATCGAGCTTGATGGATATTTATATTCCCTTTTTGACGATTAATGGTTTAGATTTAGAGAAAG
>JAOZTL010000007.1:11913-18362 GCA_029942205.1 Bacteroidales bacterium
GAAAGCTCTCTTTGAACGAGATTTGCAAATTTCAACGATAAACTTACAAAAAGTCAGTTTTTATATCGAAAATTTTCGTAATTTACCTAATACAAAAATAAAAATAGACAGCATTATTCTTCCAACAATGGATAGCTTACTAGTAAGCGATTCTGTACAATTGAATTTGCCCGATTCGATTTGCTATGGTCTCAATAGGCGATTTCGTCAGTATTTTAGTCCATGGTTTGATCAAATAACTATTGAAAAAATACAGGTCGATAAATCAGAAGTAAATTATGCTCAAATCGATTCGAGCATGCACATTTATAGTCAGTTACAAAATGAATTTAGCTTACAATTGGATAGTTTACAATTTAGTAAAGATTCGGTAGAATTAAATCGCCATTTCTTATTTTCCAAAGGTATTGATTTTAAACTATATAATAGTGAATATAAATTGCCAAAAAGTATTTATAGTATCAAAGCAAAAGAGTTTGGAATCTCTACTTCTCAACAAAAAATATACGCTACTTATTTTAGTTTTTCACCTTCGATGGAAGCTGCTGATACTTCTGAATTGAAAAATTTCACAAGTTTTCTAATCCCTTCACTATTGCTCGAGCGTGTTGATTTTGAGCTATTTAGAGAAAACCAACGGCTAAGTATAGAGAATATTATTATTGAAAATCCATCATTTCATAAAATAAATAATATTGGAAAAGAAATTCTTTTTGAAACATCAAAAGACAGTTCTTCAAGTATTTCTTTATTTTCTAATTATCTGAAAACTATAGAAATAACCAATTTAGAAGTAAACAATGGACGAATAGGCGAATATAATCGATGTCAAAAAAAGGAAAAAATAATGGGATCGGCAGCTTTTAATTTACATTTGGATAGCATAGTACTCGATTCTACTTTTTTATTGAATTCCGACAAGTTCAATTATGCTCAGAATATAGATATTGAAATTTCTGATTTCACCAAAAATTTAGGCGATAGCATTCATCAAATTAAAATTCAGAAAATCCGTTTCATACCAAATGAAAACTTACTACGACTGGATAGCCTGTATCTCAACCATAACCTCTCGGCTTATCCATTGGTCGATTTAAAATTTCAAAACAAAAATATGCTGTATGATGTCTTGTTTCCTAATGTTTTGATTTCGGGATTAAACAGTGCACTTTTTTTTAAAGAACAGAAAATTTATTTTCAAAAAATTTATTTTGGTAATCCCATTTTTACTATGCAATCGTTTCCTGAATTAAAAAATGACTCGATTATGCCCAAAAAACAACTGGATTGGAATTCATTTTTAAACAAAAACTTACGAGCAATAAAATTTGATGAATTAGCTATGGATAGTGGTATTTTGTATTTTACAAAAAATGGAAGTGAAGAAAATATTGAATTTAAAGAATTTGATGCTTTTATTCGTAATTTTGAAATCAATGAGCACAAAGTAATTGATAGTACACATATTTTACCTGCTGAAAATTTGATTTTTAGCCTGAAAAATTATGAATTTAAACTTCCTAAACAAGATTATCAAGCATTAATTCACCAGATTGATTTTTCGATTGCTGATTCTGTCATTTTATTACGAAATATTTATTTAGAACCAACCATATCAAAATATAAATTTGCTGAACGTACAGGAAAACAACAATCGGTCTTATCCGTACAATGTAATAGTGTGAAATTGTCAGAAATTGATTTGCCTGCTTTAATTTTATCTGAAGAATTATTAGCAAATAAAATAGCTATTTCTGGTGCAAATCTTCATGTGTATAACGATAAAAATTTTCCGTTAGACTCTCTTAATAGACCAAAATTACTAAATAATTTACTTTTTCTAGCTCCAAATAAAATACAAATAGACACGATTACTATCGATAGTTCGTATGTTGCTTACGAGCAGTTAAGCGAAGGTGCAAGTAACTCAGGAACAATTTCATTTGAAAAAATGAAAGGTATAGTCTATAATTTCACCAACGACAGTAGTGTTGCCAAAAATATGACTATCGATATACAAACTAGGCTTATGGGGAAAAGTTTGCTGATAGCAAAATTTCTATTTCCAACCAATACGACTAATGGGCAGTATATTTATGAAGGCTTACTTGGACGCACTGATTTGACTATACTCAATCCATTATTGGAGAATATCGCTTTTGTGAATATTAAATCAGGCAATATACAAAATTTGAATTTTGAAATAATATCAAATAATGAATATAGTGATGGGATAATGCAATTGGCTTATCAAGATTTAAAAATAAAATTATTTGAGAAAGATACAGTAAAAAGTGAACGAGGAATGGTTTCTTTGGTTGCCAACACTATTGTAAAAACAAATAATCCAAAAAATAAGACTGGAATTGCTAGAAAAAACAAATTATATTTTGAAAGAGACCCTATTCGGGGTATTTTTCATTATTGGACACAAAGTATTTTAATTGGTTTTAAATCAGTATTGGGTTTTAAATCAAAAGATCTGAAAAAACGCTTGAAAATAAAACGAAAAGAACAAAAAATCACAGAAAAACTAAATAAAGAAAAACGGCGATCGGATAAAAAATTAAGAGACGAATTAGAAAAAGCAAAAAAAGAACAAGCTAAACAAGAAAAAGAACAACGAGAAAAAGCTGAAAAAGAAGCTGAAAAGCGAAATAAAGAAAAACAAAGCAATTTTATTCCTCTAGCAATTGATTATGAAAAAGATTTCTTGAACGAATATAATCGATATATTCAAAGAAATGAAAAAAAGGCTAAAAAACTAAAAAAATAAGTAACTCTCTACCTTTTATTAAAACCCAAATCCATAAAAAAAAACTCTGCATAATTTTTAAATCATTTGCAGAGTTTTTTTATAAAACCTATTAAATTTTGCTCATAGCAACTACATAATATTCTTACATACAGTCATTGAATAAAAATAAAATATCGTAATTACACGTTTAAAAATTTAAAATCTCGCCCTAAGTAACGAGCAGAACTGCCTAAAGTTTCTTCAATACGTAATAATTGATTGTATTTAGCAATTCGATCCGAACGAGATGCTGATCCTGTTTTAATCAAGCCTGTATTCAAAGCTACAGCCAATTCAGCAATAATCGTATCCTCTGTTTCTCCTGATCGATGACTAATAATCGATGTAAATGAGTTACGATCAGCCATTTGTACTGCGTTGATAGTCTCTGTTAATGTTCCTATCTGATTCACTTTTATCAAGATAGAATTGGCTACATCTTCCTCAATACCTCTGGACAATCGAGTTACATTCGTTACAAATAAATCGTCGCCTACTAGCTGCACTTTTTCTCCAATCGCTTGATTTAGATTGTACCAACCAGTCCAATCATCTTCATCCAATCCGTCTTCTATCGAAATAATTGGATATTTTACTGCCCATTCTTTCCAAAACTCAACCATTTCATCTGAAGTAAAATCTTTATCAATAGACTCAAAATGATATACCTTACGTTCTTCATCATAATATTCTGCAGCAGCAGCATCTAATGCAATATACACGTCATCACCTGGTTTATATCCAGCTTTTTCTATTGCTTCGATCACTACCTCAATTGCTTCTTCGTTTGATCCCAAATTTGGAGCAAAGCCACCTTCATCTCCTACATTTGTAGAGTGTCCTTTCGATTTCAAAACATCTTTTAAGTGGTGAAATATTTCAACTCCCATTCGTAGAGCCTCACTAAATGTTTCAGCACCTACTGGCATTATCATAAATTCTTGAATATCAATTTTATTATCTGCATGCGAACCGCCATTCAAAATATTCATCATCGGTATCGGAAGTACATTTGCATTCACCCCCCCAATATATCGATGTAATGGCTGATTCGTAGACAAAGCCGCAGCTTTAGCTACTGCCAATGATACGCCGAGAATAGCATTTGCACCTAAATTAGCCTTATTGGGTGTTCCGTCGATTTCCAACATTGCGGCATCAAGCAAACGCTGCTCTGCTACATAAAAACCATTCAGTTCTTCATTCAATGTTGTATTCACATGGCTTATTGCTTTTAATACGCCTTTTCCTAAAAAACGCCCTTTATCTCCATCTCTAAGCTCTACTGCTTCGTGTTTTCCAGTAGATGCACCAGAAGGCACTATAGCTCTTCCTACAATTCCTCTATTCGTTATCACATCCACTTCTACGGTTGGGTTTCCTCTTGAATCCAACACTTGTCTTGCATAAATTCTTGCTATTTGATCCATAATACATTTTTTTAGTCAAAAAATCAATTCGTTAAAAGTCGCAGTCAAAGTTAAAAAAAAACGAGGGATAAATTACTTTATCCCTCGTTTTTTTTTCTTAAAAATCGATTAATCTTCTTTTTTATCTGTTTCGTTATTTTCTACTTCCGTATTAGATGTTTCTTCAACATTTTCAACAACTTCCGTATTTTTCTTTTGACCTCCGCGACGAGAACGACGAGTAGTTTTTGTTTTTGTTTCTTTTGCTTCCAACATATTTTCGTTGTAATCTACCAACTCAATAATACACATGTCAGCATTATCACCCAACCGATTACCCGTTTTTAATATCCGAGTATATCCACCTTCTCGTGTCATAATCTTTTGCGAAACTTCACGAAACAATTCGGTAACTGCTTCTTTTTGTTGTAAATAGCTAAAAACAACTCTACGTGAGTGCGTAGTATCTTCTTTGGATTTAGTAATCAATGGTTCTACATAAACTCTCAACGCTTTAGCTTTAGCAACTGTCGTTGAAATTCGCTTATGCATAATCAAAGAATTTGCCATATTAGCAAGCATCGCCTTACGGTGAGCACTTTTACGTCCTAGATGATTAAATTTCTTCCTATGTCTCATTTTACCTTACTCTTTGTCTAATTTATACTTACTAACATCCATCCCAAAACTCAAGCTCATGCCTCCTAAAAGGTCATCTAACTCTGTCAAAGATTTTTTACCAAAGTTTCTGAATTTCAATAAATCATTCTTATTATAAATTACTAAATCTCCTAAAGTATCCACATCAGCAGCCTTTAAGCAATTCAATGCTCTAACAGAAAGATCCATATCCACCAATTTGGTTTTCAACATTTGCCGCATATGAAGAACTTCTTCATCAAATTCCTCATTTTCATACTTCTCATCTGAATCAATTGTTATTTTTTCATCAGAAAACAGCATAAAATGGTGAATCAATATTTTTGCAGCCTCTTTTAGAGCTTCTTTAGGATGAATAGATCCATCCGTATCGATTTCGATAATTAATTTTTCGTAATCAGTCTTTTGTTCTACTCGATAATTTTCAATCGAATACTGAACATTACGAATTGGCGTAAAAATAGAATCTAAAGCAATTACTCCAAATTCAGCGTCTTCAGATTTATTTTCCTCTGATAAAACATAGCCTCTTCCCTTATTAATTACAATTTCTAATTGTAATTTAACTTCAGACTCCATGTGACAAATAACCAAATCAGAATTTAAAACTTCAAAACCAGTCAAGAACTTACCAATATCACCAGCAGTAAATTTATCCTGCCCAGAAATAGTAATTGTCGTTTTCTCCGTATCTTGATCCTCAACTATATTTTTAAAACGTACTTGTTTTAAGTTTAATACAATTTCAGTAACATCTTCTTTGATGCCAGTAATTGTTGAAAACTCATGTTCTACACCTTCTATTTTCGCAGAAATAATTGCATAACCTTCTAAAGAAGACAACAAGATTCTCCTTAAAGCATTACCAATAGTGATACCATACCCTGGCTCTAATGGTCGAAACTCATACTTACCTTTGTAATTATCAGATTCTAACATTATCACCTTGTCAGGTTTTTGAAAAGCCAAAATTGCCATAAATAATATAAATTTTACTTAGAATATAATTCTACAATATACTGTTCTTTAATATTTTCTGGTATTTCAGATCTCTCAGGAATATTCATAAATTTTCCTGCCATCGAACTATTATCCCATTCTAGCCAAGAGAATTGTTTATGAGAGCCTACTGACAATGATGAAGTAACTACCTCTAAAGATTGAGACTTTTCTCGAACACCTATTATATCTCCTTGCTTTACGCTATAAGATGGAATATTCAATACATTACCATTCACAGTAATATGCTTATGAGAAACCAATTGTCGAGCTGCTCTACGTGAAGGCGCAACACCTAACCGGAAAACAACATTATCCAATCTCGCTTCTAATAATTGTAATAAAACCTCACCAGTAATTCCTTTACTGCTAGACGCTTTCTTAAACATATTTCTAAATTGTTTTTCCAATACACCATAAGTGTATTTTGCTTTCTGCTTTTCTTTTAGCTGAACACCATAAACGGAAAGCTTTTTTCTTCTTTTATTTGCACCATGCTGCCCTGGAGGATAATTTCGTTTTTCGAAATTTTTGTCTGGTCCATAAATTGGCTCTCCAAACTTACGCGCAATCTTGGTTTTAGG